>NZ_JBFSSD010000026.1:0-72602 GCF_041466145.1 Vibrio sp. 10N.239.312.D08
GGTTGGACAGTACTTTTTCGTGGTCGCCGTACTCTCCGCACTATAGTGGGCATCTAAGCTGACACTTTACGCAACATACGGAACATACGGAACATACGGAACAGGGTAAGCCTGTATCACTCCCTTTGGGAAAGCCTTTGTGGCCGATAGTGATGCAGGTATAGGAGGTCGGAAAAAGCGAAAGCTGCATTGTAATGATGCAGATACAGACTTATGTCTGATCACGAAAGTGAGCCCACTTCCGACTGGTCTCCCATTGCGAGAGAATTTGAAGAACTTTATTCAAGGAGAAAAGCAAATGGTGATCTCGAAAGAGATTAGTGCATCTTCTGACGGCGCTCAATGGCAGTCCATCGACTGGAAATCCGTTGAAGCACACGTATTGAAGCTTCAAATGCGTATCGCAAAAGCAACGAGAGAAAAGAAATACGGTAAGGTGAAGTCCTTACAGTGGCTCTTGACTCATTCTCGCTCAGCCAAGCTTCTTGCGGTTAAGCGAGTCTCTCAGAATAAAGGCAGTAAAACGTCTGGAATAGACGGTGTCACCTGGAACACAGATGTACGCCGTATGAAAGCAGTCAATCAACTGAGCCGCAAGGCTTACTTTGCAAAACCACTCAAACGTATCTACATCCCCAAAAAGAACGGTAAGCTCAGGCCATTGGGTATTCCATGCATGATTGATAGAGCGCAACAAGCCCTCCACCTTCTAGCATTAGAACCAGTGTCCGAAACGCTTGCCGACCTCAATAGCTATGGGTTTAGGCCAAATCGCAGTACGGCTGACGCCGTCAGTCAGTGTTTCAAATGTTTGGCTCTAAAGCGATCAGCGAAATGGGTTCTTGAGGGAGATATTAAGGCTTGCTTCGACAAAATCGGGCATCAATGGCTTATGGACAATATCACGGTAGATAAACGTATGTTAGAGCAATGGTTACAGTCTGGCTATGTGGATAAGGGTCTGTTCTATGATACCGATGAGGGTACACCTCAAGGTGGAATAATATCTCCAACCTTGATGCTAATGACTCTCGCGGGAATAGAGCAACAAATAAAATCTACAGCTCTGAAAATGGGTGCTAGGGCCAACTTTATTGGTTATGCGGATGATTTCGTGGTCACCTGCTCTTCAAAGGAAGTGCTAGTGAACGATATCAAACCGTTGATTGCTGACTTTCTGGCAGAAAGAGGGTTAACCCTCTCCGAAGAGAAAACGAAGGTCACTCATATTGATGATGGCTTTGACTTTCTGGGTTTCAATCACAGGAAGTACAAAGGGAAATTGCTCATTAAACCGAGCAAATCTAACACGCTGTTATTCCTTAGAAATCTACGTGAACTTATTAAAAAGCACGCAACCATCCCTGTTAACGATCTTATCAAGTTGATAAATCCGAAACTTAGAGGGTGGACGAATTACTATCGCCACTGTGTTGCTAAACAAGTATTCGGGTATGTCGGCCACAAACTATTCCAAGCGTTATGGCACTGGGCAGTTAGACGTCATCCAACCAAGTCCAAAGACTGGGTTGTTCATAAGTATTTTCTCAATCGTAAAGGCCAGTGGCAATTTCACGGTTGGCAGAAAATCATGGACATGGACTGTCACTTCAATCTGTTCCAAATAGCTAAAGTGCCCATCGAGCGACACGTAAAAATCAGGAATGCAGCGACCCCTTTTGACCCTCAATACCAAGAATATTTGGTGAAGAGAAAATCTAAAAGGCTAGCTCGTAACTCTTGGAAAGAGCCTGTCCCGACTGCGTTATAAGTTGCTGGGTATCAATGATGCCTTAGTGGAGGCTTGAGCCGTATGCAGTGAAAGTTGCACGTACGGTTCTTAGAGGGGCGGCACTTGGTAACAAGTGTCGTCTACTCGACAGAAGCTTCGTAGGATGAATTTTTACCTTTGGCACTTCCTATCTCGAAAGTTCCTTAAACGTTTCATTAGGTATGGCACGAGTAATACAACTAGCTAATGTGAAAAACAGGCACATTACTCACCAAACAGCGATAAAAAAAATTCGTTTCCAACTTTTGAAATAGACCCAGTAAAGCGCAGTGTTATTTTTTGTTATTGTGGATCTACATGCCCAGAACAAGTATAGGACTGACCATCAACACCACGAATTGCGATCTGGTAGTTCAGCGCCAATCCATTACCAACGATGTCTGACAGGCCCTCAGTTTCTGGATTGTTCATACGATCGTGGTACATCTGACAAACGTGTTCTTCACCATGCCATTTTGATTGCACCTCTTCGATTCCATCAGCCTCGATGTCTACGCGAGCAACTCCATTTGTGCGCTTTGCTGCTTTGCTGCTTTGGTCGTGATGATCGTCGTCGTCATTGATGTATAACGGATACCATCGATTTTCGAACTGGCTTCGGTAAGTTGGTCGTGGTCTGCGTGTGTGATAATTGGGTCAGACACGAAGGCGTTCGCAGCCTTTACCTTTAAGCTGGTACAGCCAGTAATTGTCATCAGTGCAAGTGTGATAGCTGTTACACCAATGGTTTTGATTGAGGTCATTTCATTGTCCTGTTAGTCATTCTGTCTGGGATTTACTATAAACAATAAAACACTGTATTATTAGTTCAAACTATGAATGGTAACTTACCGATAATGGAAAGCCGCGACTAGGATTGGTTACTTGTTTAAGACTGCTCTAAGTCTAACTTTTCACGTGGTTGGTCGTGAATGTCCTTGGGGGTTCGTGCCATAAAGAGCTATGTTAGATCTGGCTTATCCATAAGCTTTGTTAATTTAGAAAAAGCGCAACTCAATTTTATCCAAATCCAGTTCAACACGACCCAAAAACAAAAAGGGATTGGTATCTCTACCAATCCTTTCACTACTTATTTATAAAGTAACGGCTCTTATTCTCTACAAACTCTCAATGGCTTTCTGTACCGCAGGGCCAATCTGACGCTTACGCGAAGTTACACCTTCTAGCGTCAACATATCGCTTGTTGGTTCAGCATTGAAAGCAGATTTGATGACTTGGTAGTCACTTTCATCCACCCAAAGTAAGTTTGCTTCTTTGTTCTTAGTGTCTGTGATAGAGAAGAACAGATAGTCTAGCCCGTTCTCTTCTTTGTAAGTCTTCATTGCTGCTAGAAGCTCATCTTTACGGTCAATCAGTTGTTGAGCCGTTAGCGTTTCAGCAACGCCGATACCTACCTGTTTGCCACCGTATTTAAAGTTTTTGTAATCCAGCGTCAAAATGGTTTCAGAAGAAAGATGACTGAGATCCGACTTAGCAATCAGCATCTGTTGGCCGAAATCTTCGATATCTGAAATACCTGCAACTTTTGCAAGTTTCTCTGCGTACTCACGATCATGCTCAGTTGTGGTTGATGATTGAAATACCACAGTATCAGAAAGGATTGCGCCTAAACCGACACAAGCAAGGTGCTTAGGTAGGGTCACATCCAACTTTTCAGCGTTGTCAGCAAGAATAGTGGCAGCCGATCCCCAGCCTCGAATATCCATCTCGACAATTTGTGGTGTATTAATCGGTGAGCCACCAATTGCATGATGATCAACCACAGCAACAATAGATGCTTGGTCGATAGTTGGCGCTAGCTGAGTGACTTGGTTGAAATCCACCAGCCCTACTCGGTATGAAGAGTAATCTGTCTCTACGCGTGGTGATTCAGCATTGCAGTAATTCAAGATGAAGGTGGATTCTGGATTAATCGGCTCTGGTACTGTCGCTGTACCGCCATAGATATGAGCCGCGAGCATCGCAGACATTACCGTGTCGCTGTCTGGGCTTAGGTGCCCTGTCCATACGAGATCTTCACTGTTTTCATTGGCAGATTGTTGAAGACTGAAAGCATAGCTTGCTGAGCTAAAAGACATAATTAGGGCTGCAACGACAGGGGTTAGCTTCACGGGTATTTCCTTATTTGAATTCGATATAGAAGCCCATAAGCTAAACACCAAAAATTTCAGAACCGTGTCACCAATATTTCAGTTTTACTTCAGTAAGTAACTAAATGTAATTGCCCTTAGGCTTTCACTGTTAATCACACCAAAGCTCAACTTGGATTAGGTTAGCTTTTCATTATTTCACAATGAATTTCAATGAACCCTAATGATAAGAAAGCTAAGACACTGATTTATTGACCACATAACATCATCAACCCACATACTGAAAATAAGATAATCTTATTAAAAATGGATTATCGAAAGGCACAAAAAAGGCTGCAAAAGCAGCCTTATCGAGTAAGCATAAATATGCTATTCAATCATCGAGATCGAGGTTTTTTTCCTCCCCTTCCCGTTGCTGGTAAGGGATCGTAGATGTCAACCAAGGGAAGGTTATGAGGGGATTCTAGTGCTTGTATCGAAAGGTGTCACTGTCATCAATGATCTCAATTTTGACTTTTACTACGCCTTTCTTAACGTCACCAATTTGAGAAAATGCTTTGTGGGAAAGGTCAATCACTCGGCCTTTTACATAAGGGCCTCGATCATTAATTTTCACATCAACAGACTTGTTATTAGTTGTATTGGTCACCCTCACGATAGTGCCGAATGGCAAGGTTTTATGAGCCGCAGTATTCGCATTCATATTATACGTCTCACCGCTTGCTGTGAGCCTTCCATGGAACTTATCGCCATACCAAGAAGCCACTCCCACAAGCGCATGTGAATTGGCATAGCCCTTTGTTTTTGAAGTATCGACGGCCGCATGTGACGAGCATCCGGCAAGCAAAGTAATAAGAAAAGCGGCAAAGATAAGGTTTAGTTTTTTCATGCTATTTCAGTAGATCTTCTTCATGTAATGTTTATCTATTTTCATTGTAGTGCGGTTCAGCAGTATTGAACTGAGTATTGTGAGTTCTCAGCGAGGGCTATCACCAGTGTGATTGCGCAATGTTTTCATGAAGCACGCTCGCTTCAGTCATATTCATGAAAGGTTTTATCTTCAAAACGTCAACTTTAACAACGTCTTAAATCTGTATATTTCTTAATCACTTCATGTAGATAAGTCACTCAGCCAAACATCCAAATACAAAAAAGGATTGGTATCTCTACCAATCCTCTCTATGGGATGTTTCGTTTTTCTGACTATGGTAGGTAGATAACGCAATTGTCCGTAATCAGTCACCTACGCTTCTTCTCGGCTGTATAAGTTACGCTTTACTGGTTTGTACCGAACTTGCCACAGGCTTAGCTTTAGTTTCAGGCACCAAAGACATCAACCCGGTAATCACAAGCGCGGCAATACCAGACATGGTTACAGGTGAGCCAAATATGCTTTGCACTAGCTTGGGCGCTTCTTTCAATAAATCCGGCACTAGCATCACCCCAAGCCCTAAGCCTAGTGAGATGGCAATCGTCATAATTCTGCGGCGATCCAGTTTTTCATTGGCGATGATTTTGATGCCCGCCGCAGCAACCGTACCGAACATCACTAATGTCGCCCCGCCCAATACTGGCTTTGGAATCGTCATTAAAACCGCACCTAAGATGGGAAATAACCCTAACAGAAAAAGAATCGCGGCAATGAAGTAGCCGATGTAGCGACTCGCGATCCCCGTAAAATGGATCACACCGTTGTTCTGGCTGAAAGTCGTGTTCGGAAAAGTATTGAATACCGCTGCGATGAGCGAGTTCACACCGTCACCCAGCACGCCAGCCTTGAGTCGATTGATGTATTTTGGCCCCTTAACTGGCTGCCCTGAGAACATACTGTTGGCGGTAAGGTCACCCGTGGTTTCAATAACGGTAATCAAGTAAATAAAAGCGATAGGCAGGAAGGCTTGCCAATCAAAAGCGAAGCCATATTTAAATGGAACTGGAATGCTCAATAACGGTTGAGATGCAAAAGAAACCATGGGTGCTTTGCCCATCAGAATAGCAACGCCCCACCCTACAACCAATCCGACTAAAATCGACGACAGCCTTACCATGGTGTTGTTGCTTAGGTTAAGTGCCACTATGGTTCCGAGCACAATCGCACCCAACATCAGGTTGCTTCCAGAACCAAAATCTTCTGCACCAACACCACCAGCGATATCAGTGACGCCAACTTTAATCAAAGAGACACCAATCGTCGTGATAACGATGCCGGTCACAACGGGCGTGATCACTACTTTGAGTTTTTCGATAAAGCGCGATAGGACGATTTCGACAAATGCACCAAAGAAGCAGACACCAAAAATGGTGGCGAGCATTTCATCCGGCCCACCGCCATTTGCTTTAACAAGAAAACCCGCACCTAACACAGAACCTAAGAACGCAAAGCTGGTCCCTTGGACACAGATCATCCCTGCGCCAACTGGCCCTATTTTTCTAGCTTGTATAAAAGTGCCAACCCCAGACACCATCAGTGCCATGCTGATCAAATAAGGGATGTGTTCACCCAACCCTAAAACACCGCCAATAATGAGCGTGGGTGTGATAATTCCAACAAAGCTGGCTAATACATGCTGCAGCGCCGCGTAACTGGCTGCTTTGACTGATGGTCGATCGTCTAATCCGTAGATCAATTCACTGTTCTGTTCCATGTGACTTCCTTTATGTATTTTTTATTGTATACAATTTACATAAAGGCAATAGAGCAACATATATGCCAATGGTTTAACATCATATTTATCAATCAGTTAAGTTTTCGCTCAAGTTAATGCTGCACTAAAGAGCAACATTGTCGGTTTGTTTTAGTGCAACGAAGAGCACAAAGCACTCATTTGACTTGGTTTATCCGTAACCTTCCACTCAATATCGCAGGCACAAAAAAAAGATTGGTATCTCTACCAATCCTCTTTAGGGGGTGTTTCGGTTTTCTACCTTATGACAGGTAGATAACACTATTACTCGTAGTCAGTCGCGTAAGTGTCTTCGTATGTGTGCGAGTAGAATTCGAACAGGTTGCCAAACGGGTCTTCTAGGTAAACCATTTGTGCTTGTTTTAGTTCGTCTTCTGGGTGGTAACGCATGATGTCCATACGGACCTTACCGCCAAACTCTTCAACACGTTTAATCGCTGAATGAAACTGCTCTTTTGGAAGCTGTAGACAGAAGTGGAAGATACCTAGACGTGAGAAATCAACTTCGTGACGCTCTTGGCGCTCTTTCATTTCGAACAGCTCAACACCGATACCATCAGATGTTACTAGGTGTGCAATGTTGAAGCCTTTAAAGCCTTCACCGAACACAGCGATACACATACGGCCGATTGCTGATTCGCGCTCTTCCATTACTTTGGTGTTGTTCATTACGATTCTTAGACCCAGCGCTTTCGTGTAAAACTCAACTGCTTTGTCCATATCGCCAACCATGATGCCTACGTGATTCATTTTCATAACTTGCTCCAAATTCGTTTTAAATTCTGTGCTTTTCGAAGTCTAGCTTCGGTGTTTCGTTTCGATGGAGAGAGTATAGGTACATGCGTTAATTAACTGAAATTATCATAATTTATATTAATGATAATTTTTTGTTATTTACAGTTTGATATAACAACTCAACTCACGCAAAGAAACCATACCGAACCCTACCTACATAGACACATAGATACACACACCAATAGAGATAAGCCCAATGTAGAGAACAACCTAAAGAGCATAGCTACTTAAATTGGGAGTTGTTGATGTTTGATGGCTTTTGTTAATCGTTTTTGTTGATAGCTTTTACCGATAGTCTTTTCCTTTCGAAGATAGGATTCGCCTATTGAATCTATAGAAATGTCCGATTTCACTAATTTTCGGTGGCAATGCAATATATCTACATCGACGCGGGATAGCGTTAAACACTACAAATTAGAAAGAGAGTCAAAACATGATCAACACAGAAATCAAACCATTCAACGCAACAGCATTTAAAAACGGCGAATTCGTAGAAATCACTGAGCAAGACGTTAAAGGCAAGTGGGCTGTATTCTTCTTCTACCCAGCAGACTTCACATTTGTATGTCCAACTGAGCTAGTTGACCTACAAGACAAATACGCAGAGCTTCAATCTCGCGGCGTAGAAGTTTACTCAGTATCAACTGACACTCACTTCTCTCACAAAGCATGGCACGATACTTCTGACAAAATCGGCACTATCGAATACTTCATGGTAGGCGACCAAACAGGCAACATCACAAATAACTTCAACGTTATGCGTGAAGGTCAAGGCCTTGCAGACCGTGCAACGTTCCTAATCGACCCTGAAGGCGTTATCCAAGCAATGGAAATCACAGCTGAAGGCATCGGCCGTGACGCAGAAGACCTACTACGCAAGGTTAAAGCAGCACAATACGTAGCCGCTAACCCAGGTGAAGTTTGCCCAGCTAAATGGAAAGAAGGCGAAGAGACTCTAGCTCCATCTCTAGACCTAGTAGGCAAGATTTAATCTAAGCCTAGCTAACAAGAATAGCTAAACGGTTCTACAGGCGCGCTTCGGCCCCCCTCCTAAAGGGCAGTCGCGCGCCACCCTTTCAAACCATCAACACCACAATATTTGCCGACTTGCGCCCCTTTTTATTTTCCTTTTTCAGCAAGAAGGTATTGGTCAATACCAAGACACAGAATTTAAGAGCAGGCACGATTATGTTAGATCAAGCAATGAAGCAGCAGCTAAAAGCATACCTAGAAAACCTAAAAACCAATGTTCAGTTAGTGCTTAGCCTGGATGGCAGCGACACCGCGAACAAACTTCAAGATCTGGCGAATGACATCTCGTCTTTAACCGATAAAATTGAAGTGACTCGCGATGACAGCGCAAGCACTCGCAGCCCTATCATGCAGGTCGTGAACCAAGAGAAATGCACCGCGATCGGTTTTGCCGGTTTGCCAATGGGTCACGAATTTACGTCACTGGTTCTAGCACTGCTTCATAGTGGTGGTCACCCTATCAAGCTTGAAGCGGACGTAATCGAGCAAATTAAAGAACTCGGTCAAGAGCTTAATGTAGAGATTTTTATCTCGCTCTCATGCCAAAACTGTCCAGAAGTGGTTCAAGCCTTCAATATGATGTCGGCGATTAATCCTATGGTTAAGACAACGATGATCGACGGCGCAGCATTCCAAGATGAAGTGAAGTCTCGCGACATCATGGCAGTACCAAGTGTATTCGTTAATGGTGAGCTATTTGGTCAAGGCCGTATGTCACTGGCTGAAATCCTTAACAAGGTTGATTCAGGCGCAGCGGAAAAGAAAGCAGCAAACCTAAACCAACAAGCACCGTTTGATGTATTGGTTGTCGGCGGCGGCCCTGCAGGTTCTTCAGCGGCAATTTATGCTGCACGTAAAGGCATTCGTACTGGTGTGGTTGCTGACCGATTCGGCGGCCAAGTGATGGACACCATGGCGATTGAGAACTTTATCTCAGTAAAAGCGACAACTGGCCCTAAATTAGTGGCAAGCCTTGAAGAGCACGTAAAAGAGTACGGTGTTGAAGTGATGACTGAGCAGCGCGCTGCAAACATCATTGCAGCAGAAGACACTGAAGACGGCTACATCCACGTTGAGCTAGAGAGCGGCGCAACACTACGAGCTCGCACGGTTATCACAAGTACCGGTGCTCGCTGGCGTGAAATGAACGTTCCGGGTGAGCAAGAGTACCGCAATAAAGGCGTCGCTTACTGCCCACACTGTGACGGTCCTTTATTCAAAGGTAAGAAAACAGCGGTTATTGGTGGCGGTAACTCAGGTATTGAAGCGGCTATCGACCTAGCAGGTATCGTGGAACACGTAACTGTGCTTGAGTTTGCGAACACACTGCGCGCTGACCAAGTACTTATCGACAAAGCGAACGCAACGCCAAACATCGAAATCATCAAGATGGCACAAACAACGCAAGTGATTGGTGATGGCAACCGTGTAACCGGTCTGGAATACAAAGACCGCAACACCGATGAACTTAAACAGATTGAACTCGCAGGTATCTTTGTTCAAATCGGCCTGATGCCAAACAGCGAATGGTTGAAGGGTTCGAAAGTTGAGCTCTCACCACGCGGTGAAATTGAAATTAACGCTCATGGCGCAACATCAATGAAAGGTGTATTTGCAGCAGGCGATGTGACAACCGTACCTTACAAACAGATCATCATTGCGATGGGTGAAGGTGCAAAAGCAAGCTTAGGTGCATTTGACCACCTAATCCGTAACTCAGCTCCAGTTAAAGAAGCTGAAACCGCTTAACCTTTACACTGAAAAGCTTAAAGCTTTTAACTCAAGTTCCTTAAATATTTGTTAACTTAATTCTTTACTGTTAACGACTTAGTCGACATTTAGACGCCACTCCTATGGATTTAGGAGTGGTTTTTTTCTTTGTGATTTACGCCGGTTGATAAAGCATAAAGGCAACCACCATCGCTAAGCTTCCGCCCAAGCAACGGTTCACAAACATCATCTGTTTTGGTGATTGCAGTAGCTTTTTAAGCATGGTGCCGCAATACGCCCACACCAGCATGCACGGTACGCCCGTGATCACCATACCTGCAATAATCGTCACCACTTGAATCAGATAATCTGCGTTCGGAGTGATGAACTGCGAAAACACGGTTAATGACGCTATCCAACCTTTAGGATTTAACACCTGCACCAACACACCCGACACAAAGCCTGAACGATTGTCAGTGGTGCTTTCTTCGATTTGCATATTCGCAATCGACCACGCCATGAACAGCAAATAAGCCGCACCCGCGTATTTCAAAATGCTGTATAGCTCTGGGTAAAGGGTAAATAGGCTCACCAAACCGACACTAGAACCCGCCAGTACGATGATGATGCCAACAGCGTTCCCAGAGATAAAAGGTAAAGTCGCAGCAAATCCATAACGACTTGAAATCCCAAGTAATGCGATATTGCCTGCCCCAGGGGTAATTGCAATTGATGTTGAAAATAGCAAGAACGCCAGCATTAATTGAGAGCTCATTTCCTCTCACTCCTAATAAGTAAAGTATTTATAGGGAGAGAGTTTACAGATTCGACTAGGAATTAAATTGCTATATAGGCTAATATTAATCCAAATTTGAGCAAGAATTTTCCAAAATAGCCATGAAACAGAAAGAATCCACCAAAGAAGTATTGGATGACACAGATATCGCCATCTTAGAGCATATCCAGCAAGACGGACGCATGAGCAACAGCAAGCTCGCAGAGAAGGTCAACCTCAGCGAAACCCCATGCTGGCGTCGTTGGAAACGCATGGAGGAAACTGGCTATATCGATGGTTACGCCGCTAAGCTGAATCGTAAGAAATTAGGCTTTCATGTGGCTGGTTTTACCCTTGTAACACTAGGCAATCATGAAGTTGAAAACACAGAACCGTTCGAAGAGTTTGTCGCGGTAACCGATTGGATTCCAATGTGTCACTGCATTGCAGGCGGCGCCGATTACATGGTGCAAGTGTTGGCGAAAGATTTAGAAGAGTACTTTGAGCGTATTAGCTCGATCAGAAGAGTCAAAGGCGTGAGCGCGATTCAGTCGAACATCTCAGTAAAAGAGTTGAAAAACAGCTATCGATTACCGCTTTCAGATTAGCTCCCTAAAACACATAAAACAAAAAGCCCAGCCGCGATAGATTTCTAAAGTCTAAGGCTCTGGGCTTAACGTTATTATTTACTGGGTTAACTGGCTTAGCTATTCACAAGGATGAGCTAGATGGATCAAGGCTAAACCACCGAGTGATGTTTCACGATATTTCTTGTTCATGTCTTTACCGGTTTGGTACATGGTTGCGATGACCTTATCGAGTGAGATCAAAGACTTGCTGTTTCGCTTCAATGCCATGCGAGATGCATTAATTGCCTTCATCGCACCCATCGCATTTCGCTCGATACACGGCACTTGAACCAAGCCGCCAATTGGGTCACAAGTCATACCCAATGAGTGTTCCATCGCGATTTCCGCCGCAATACAGATCTGCTCATTGCTGCCACCGCGTAGTGCCGTTAATCCCGCAGCCGCCATAGAGGATGATACGCCTACCTCACCTTGGCATCCTACTTCCGCACCAGAGATCGAAGCGTTAGTTTTGTACAGAATACCAATCGCGCCCGATACCGCTAAGAAATCTTTTAACTGCTTAGTATCCAACTCTTTAATGAAGCGATGGTAATACATCAATACGGCAGGAATAACGCCCGCTGCACCATTGGTTGGTGATGTTACTACTTGGCCACCAGCCGCATTTTCTTCGCTAACCGCAAACGCAAACAAGTTAATCCAATCCATGATTTCCATTGGGTCGTTTTCAACCGCCGCATTCGCTTCGAGCTTCTTAAGCAAATTAGGCGCACGACGAGTTACGTTCAAACCACCATCAAGAATGCCTTCGGTTTCAAAGCCACGCTCCATACAACGACTCATCACTCGCCAGATTTGATCCGCTTTCTCTGAAATAATGTCTGCGCCTTCGAACTCCGCTTCATTTTTTAGAATCATACCACCGAGGCTCATCCCACTATTGTCAGCTTGTTGAAGCATTTCATCGGCGTTTTTGAACGGGAAAGGAACTTCTACCGCTTGGGTTTGAGTACCATTTTGCAGTTCATCAGCAGTTGCGATAAAACCGCCGCCAATCGAATAATAAGTTTCATCGACAATCACGTTGCCACTCTGGTCAAACGCAGTAATCATCATGCCATTTTCATGCAGAGGCAGATTGTCTTTGTGGAACAACATGTCGGTTTCGTAGTTGAAGGCAATGTGCTTGGTGCCCGCTAAATCCATCTCACCACTGTCTACGGCATGACGCATTGCTTGGTTTGCGCTGGTGATTTTGATGGTGTCTGGTTTATTGCCGAGTAGCCCCAATATTGTAGCTCTGTCGGTGTGGTGACCTATGCCAGTCAATGACAAAGAACCGTATAAATCCACCTGAATACGCGTCACTTCTGCGATTTTATCAGCGATTAATTGTGTGAAATGGAAACCCGCAATCATTGGGCCGTTGGTGTGAGAGCTCGATGGCCCAACACCAATTTTGTAGATATCAAAGATCGATAACATAGATATACCAGTAAAAAATCGGTCAATTAAGAAAGAGCGGCATAAAGCCAATCAGGGATAACAGTACAAGCAGCAATCGTCACAACAGCGAACACCAACAAGCCATAATGACTCGCGGTAGGCTTTGCAAACAAATGCTTTTGCTTTTCTATAAATTCATTTTGTTGCTCGGTTACCTCTCCCCAGAAGCGGCTCACAACAACACCTAACACTAAGAAAACCACAGTGCCAATCAAGGCAAACCAAGGCCAAGCTATTCCGCTGTATTTGGCGATGAATACGACGGCCACACTGCCAATACTGCCCGCAATTACGCCTTTCTCGTTTGCTTGTTTGAAGAACAAACCCAAGATGAAAGAGCCAAGGCGAATACCAACAAAAATAGAGGTTAAGCTCGCAATCGTTTTAAGCACTGATTCATTAGAAACAGCCAGTAACGCAGGCACAACAACCGACGCTGCAGCAACCAGGCTCATTTTTCTAGCCACTGATTCATAGTGCGCGTCAGAGGCTTGCTTACGGAAGAAGCGCTTATAGAAATCGAACGTTGCGACCGTCGCCATTGAGTTATAGGTGGAATCCAATGTCGACATTGCCGCAGCCGAAAGTGCTGAGATCACCAAACCAACAATGATTGGGTTGGTATGGTTAAACACAAAATCGAGAATCACTTCGTTGCTGTTTTCAAAACTGCTGTCTTGATAAAAGACACTTAACAGCACCCCCATCACAGCAAAGAACAGATAAACAAAAAATGCGCCGTAGCCACAAAGCAACATCGATTTTTGCGCTGTTTTAACACACTTAGTCGCCAATGTTCTTTGAATAATCAGTTGGTTAGTGCCATACACACTCAGGTGCAAGAAGCTCACAGCCACTACGCCGGCCCACAATGTGGTATCGACGCCTAAGTCAAAATCGAGATTGATGATATTCAAATGTTCAGGAGACAACATCTCGCCCGCATCGATTTTCATCAGCAATAAAACAAAGATCGCAATGCTGCCGATAATCAACACTGCTGACTGAAGCATGTCAGTCCAGATTACAGTCGAGATACCACCCGCATAGGTATACAACGCAGTAAATACGCTGATGTAGATGATCGCCTCAGAGATACTCACTGGCAGCACTTGCACTAAGATCAGGGCTACCGCATACAGAATAACCCCTGCCGAAATACACTGAACCACAATGAACACGATGGAATTGATCGTGCGAGCAACAACGCCAAAGCGGTGCTCTAGGTATTCGTAAATCGAGGTTAGGCCGAGCTTGTAAAACACCGGAACAAAGAAAAGCACAGTGAAAAAGATCACTATTGGATAGTTCAAATGTACGCTCATCGCTTCCATGCCTGAGCTATAAACCCAGCCCGGCATGCCAACGAACGTCATTGCGCTGATGTAGGTTGCAAGAATCGACACACCTGCCGTAAACCAACCAAACTGTTTTCCACCAGTCGAAAAGTCGCCACCGACGCTATAGCGCCTATTAACTAAGTAGCTGATAAACAAAGTAGTTAGCACATAAAGAGCAATAACAACAAAACTTGAGTACGTAACCATTTTTAGATTCCGTTTATTGTATGTCGCAATTAATTCGCTGCCAATAGTACTCAAAAATGGATGTTTTCCCTAAAAAACCCACAATAAGTGTGACTATTATCACTAAGATAGACGATTAAACACTCAAATCGCCCCACAAAGCACAAAAACCCAGTTAAATGAGATCAAGATCACTAAAATGCACAAAATGGGTACGCACTCATTTTAAAATTGACTTTGATCACGGATCTAATAACCACAAAAATTCTATTATCTCTCCCGAAATGAAGACGGTGTGATGAAGCTAAATAATCAACACACAATAATTAAAACCAAAACCACCCTATATAAAATAAAGGTTTATCGGTCATGACCATTAAAAAACACATGAGCGAAGTTCCTATGATTCAAAGGGTAGCCGCATATCTAGCAATTCTAGTAGGTTACTTTTTTTATTGTTATAACTTTGTAATTATTGACTACGTACGCCCATACATTGTGGAAGAATATGCTGGTATTAGCCTTTCTGATACCGCTCAGTTCTACACTTGGCAGTCTGTTGGTGCTCTGATTGGTGCACTGAGCTGTGCATGGTTCGCAACCAAGTTCGGCAAAAAGTCCACGCTAGTAGCAATTACGGCATTAAACGGTGGTGCAACCATCATCAACATGATGTTTACCGACTACGCCACTTGGGCCGCAATGCGTTTCATCATTGGACTGTCTTTAGGCGGTTACTTCACTGTAGCTGTATCTTTGATGATTGGCCTATTTACACCAACGGTTCGCGGTAAGTTGACTGCTTTTGCTTCTTCAATGTTCTCTGTTGCTTTAGTGGCAATGGGCGCTTACGCAGCCTTCATTACAAGTGTTGATGCACCTTGGCAGAGCCTAATGTGGGTAGGTGGTATTCCACCGCTTGTAGCAGCAGCGTTAATGATCTTTGTATTACCAAGCGACAAAACAGTGATCGCCTACGGTGAAGAAGATCAACAAACCACAACCAATGCAGCTGGTGAAGTAACCGAAGCTAAAAAAGGTTCTTGGGGTGAGATGTTAAGCAAGCCTTACCGCAAAATTACGATTACTTGTTTACTTCTTTCTGGTCTTAACTTCTACGGATTCCAATTCTTCGGTGGCTTTGTAACTACCTACCTGAAAGATGTTCGTATGTTTGATGGTGCAACCATCGGTTTGATCTTCTCTATCTCAGCATTTGGTTCACTCTTCGGTGCTTGGTTCTGGGGATGGGCAGCCGATAAGTACGGTCGTAAGATCAACGCGTTCGGCTTCATCCTCGCAGGTATCATGGTTTCTATCTTCTTTGTCGCACCTGGCGACATGATGATTGGCGGCCTAAACATGCTGGCTCTTCTGGGTCTTATCTACAACTTCGGCCTGTCTGCTTCTGCAGTATGGGGCGGTTACTTCTCTGAATTGTTCCCAGCACGCTTGCGTAGCTATGGTGCAGCTTTATTCCATGGCGGTCGTATTATCGGCATGTGGGCACCAATGGTTCTTATCTTCATCCAAGAGCGTACCGACCTACAAACAGCAATGTGGGGCTCACCAATCGTATGGATTATCGCCGGCCTACTATGGCTAACACTGCCTGAAACTCTAAAAGGTGGCGTCTTCGATAAGAGCAAAAAAGCTGAAGCAGCAAAAGCTTAATTCGACACTCATACGCTGAAGTTCAAATACGAAAAATTTAAAGCCGGCTGATAAATCAGCCGGTAACAAAATCCAAATCGAGTCCTGTTCCGAATGTTGACTCGACAACACAAAGAGAAATTATTATGTCTAAATATCAAGAAGCGAAACGCATTGTTCGTGAATACTTCGATGCAATGGAAAACGCAACTCACGAGAACGTTGCTGAAGTTTTAAAAGCACACACTTCTGAAGATTACTTGTGGCGCGGTGTTTACCCATTCCGTGAGCAAGAAGGCGCACAAGCAGCAGCTGACGTATTCTGGGCACCAATGATGAAGTCAATGACTCGCATGCAGCGTCGTCAAGACATCTTCATCGGTGGTAACAACGAAGTTAACCCAGATGAGATTTGGGTAATGAGCATGGGTCACTTCATGGGTCTATTCGACGCTGAATACCTAGGTATGCGCCCAACTGGCAAGATCATGAACGTTCGCTACGCAGAATTTAACTGTGTTGTTGATGGCAAAATCACTAAGACAGGCCTGTTTCTAGACCTACTAGGCATGATGGATCAAGCGGGTTGCTACCCACTTCCACCATCAACTGGTAAGCACTTCGTATACCCTGGCCCACGTAACCACGACGGTCTGCTATTCGAAGACGCGGCTCCAGAAGAAGGTGTTGCGACACTTGCTCTAGTAAACAAAATGGTTGATGACCTGTCTGCTCTTAACGACAGCGGCGCGATGGGTTGCCCACCAGAAGTACTAGCGAAGAGCTGGTCAAAAGACATGATTTGGTACGGCCCATGTGGTATCGGCGCGTCTTACACAATTCCTCGCTACCAACAACAGCACCAACTTCCTTTCCGTAACAACCTGAAAGACAAGAAGTTCAACGGCCACGTTTGTCGTTTCGCTGAAGGTAACTTCTCTTGTTTCTTCGGTTGGCCAAACCTATCAAACACACCAACAGGTGGCTTCCTAGGTATGACTGGCGGTGAAGTACGTGCAAACATGCAAGTAGTTGACGTTTACTACCGTGACGGTGACAAACTGTCTGAGAACTGGGTTCTTATCGACCTTCCTTACTGGCTACAACAGCAAGGTCTAGATGTGTTCGAACGCACTTCAAGCATCATGAACCCAACGCTGTAATCGATACGCTTTAATCCAAAAGATTGAAACGAAATAGTGGCAACCTAAATAGACATCTGATTTAGGTTGCCACGCTTACTGGGGGACCCTTCTCGCTCCTAGTAAGTGCTCCAACCAATTCATTATTGCTCCACTAATAACTGAATCTACTAGTGCCTCATGGATGGGGTACACCCTGCCAAACCATTACCAATATAACGGGCTTGAAAGCACGGTGGCTTTCTACGGCCTGAATAAAGAGAATTACAATGAAAAAGTCGATTCTTTCAGCAGTGATCCTGACAGCACTTACCTCAGGTTCTGCTTTTGCTGCACACACTTTTACCAATGACGCGGGCGATAGCCTTACTTTAGACGGTCGTTTCGACGTTCGTTACCAAGATAAGGGCGGCGACCACAACGGTGAGTGGAACAGCGGTAGCTCTCGTTTCGGCCTTAAAGGTCAAATGGGACTCGATAACGGCTGGACTGGCTTTGGCCATGCTGAATGGGGTTACAACTCAGGTGCTAACGGCGACAATATTTACGACCGACTTCTATACGCAGGCGTAGAGCACGACAAATACGGCAAGATCGCAGCAGGTACTAAGCAGTGGTCTACTTTTTATGACGTCGCATGGTACACCGACTTAGGTCGTGTCTTCGGTACTCGCGGCTCAGGTGTTTACAACCTTTCTGACTGGGGTATTGCATCTGGTACAGGTCGAGCAGAAAACTCCATTACTTACCGTAACTCAATCAACGACCAAGTAAGCTACGGCTTCACTTACCAAACGACACGTGAAGAAGTGGCACTAGCGAGTAATGCGACAGCTTCATTGAAAAACGGAATGGGTGCGTCAATCACTTACAAACCGGTTGATGGCGTAACACTAGGTGCAGCTTACCACCAAAATGAAATTGCAGACCTAGACTCAGGTGTGGTTGGCGTAGAAAATGGCGACAACATGCGCATCATGCTATTGGGTGCGAACTACAGCAACGGCGGCTTCTACGCAGGTGCCACTTTCCATGTTGGCGAAAACTGGGAAGCTGTAAGCCAAGGCGGTACGGATGTAATGTTCGATACCCTAGGTGGTGAAATCTACACGTACTACCACTTCGACAATGGCCTACGCCCTACGTTGAACTACAACTACATGGAAGATCGTGATGACCAAACAGATGGCTATGAGCGTAACCTGCTTATCCCTGGTGTTGAATACCACTTCCAGAAGAACAAATTCCTAGTTTGGACTGAATACCAATTCGACCTAGGTAAAGATCAGCTCGTTGGCAATAAATTCGAAAACAGAGATGACCAATTCGCTGCAGGTATTCGTTACTACTTCTAACGCCCAGTTAGTCGATTCATAAATTCTTTAAACAAAGCTCTGCTCTTACGCAGAGCTTTTTTGGGTCATACCCAGAATAATATTCAACACTCTCTATTAACCCTTATTTTTCATCCAATCATGGCATATTGTATTTTTGAGTACGTACCTAATTATGTTACTCTATGCACAATCAATTTGGTTCAAAAGTATGGTCTATGAGCTCTCCAAAACACTCCACGGCGTCAAAGCCAACCGTCACCTCTAAAGATGTCGCTAAACTTGCTGGCGTTTCTCAATCAACTGTATCTCGTGTATTTGTCCCGGGCAGTTCAGTGTCTGAAAAGACCAAGCAAAAAGTGTTCGATGCAGCAAAATCGTTGAACTATCGTCCCAATGCCTTTGCCCGCAGTCTGACGACAAATGAGTCCAAATTGATTGGCTTAGTTTTCCCAGATGCCGACTACCCTATCCACATGAAAACTCTGCAGCTTATCTCTACTGAGCTACAAAAACAGGGTTACTCTGCGGTATTGATTCCTTGGCAAGTTGATGGAAACGACAACCACTCGATTCCTAATATCTTCCAATACCGAGTTGATGGCGTAATTGCTGCTTCGGCGACCTTTAATAAGTCGCTTTATGAAGAGTGTGAAGAGTTCAACATCCCCATTGTTCAGTATGCTCGTGTAGTTGAGGGGACTAAGAGTAGCCATGTAATAAGTGACAACTACGCCGCAGGCCAAGTCGCCGCTCAACATTTACATAGCGTAGGAACAAAGTCAGCGGTTTACCTGACAGGTAACGTGCCAACCTACACCAACGGCGAGCGTGAATCGGGCTTTTGCTCAGAATTCGAAGATCTAACAGGCAAGCAAGCTCGTGTTATTGAAGCTGACTATGACTACCTTGATGCTCTAGATACCATTCGGACTCTGTTTTCAGAACCCACACATCCTCAAGCGATTTTCTGTGCGACAGATAACCTCGCGATGGCAGTAATGGATGTGGCGCGCTTAGAATTTAACCTGCGTATTCCAGAAGATCTTCAAGTGATTGGTTTTGACGATATCCCACAGACTCAATGGTTGAACTACCAACTCACTACCTTCAAGCAAGATTTCAGACGCCTTGCACGTGAATCAGTGAAAATTGTCGTTAGCCAGATTCAAGAGCAAGACACAAGCTTAGTGAAATTAATGGTGCCGGTTCAATTTGTAGAACGTAGCACTACGTTGAAAGCAAAATAGCGTTTTCTTCAGTTTTTTTGCATGATTAAAACAAGCTTTTAAACAACCAAAATACAAAAATCCCGTTGGCGACGATTAGAGTCTCCAACGGGATTTTGTATTTCTACTCAGCCTTTTCTGCCCCAACGACTTGAGACAAGTGCGAATTAATTACCCACACCACCTGTTTTCTCAGCTGGTAAATCTGGTGTCACTGGGGGCCACTCTTGGAAGGTTGCTAGATGTTGTTGTACAGCAGCTTGAGCAGGACCAAATGCCCACATTTTCTGCCCCATCCATTTCAAGTACATGCCGGACTCTTCTGCCGCTCGCTCGTATGGGTCACGACGTAAGTTAAACAGCAATGGTGCGTTTAGCTCTTCTTTCGGACCACTCCAGCCATGGTTTTGGACCACAAAGTGCGCCTTCCAATCGCCAATACGAACCGCTTGTAGCTTGTCTCGTTCGTAGTAGTAGATCTCTTTACGATTCGACTCGCCTTTCTCTGTCAGCATGTCCACTTGGTTGTAACCATCAAGGTGCGCTTTAAAGCCATCGTGACCTTTCAACATTTTCTCTTTTAGATCCGTTGGACCACCAGCCGCAGCGACCAGAGTGGGTAACCAGTCCATACCATCAAAGATGCCATTGCCTACAGTACCCGCTGGGATTTTACCCGGCCAGCTAACCAGTGCAGGAGCGCGAACACCACCTTCCCAAGTTGTGCCTTTTTCGCCATGGAATGGTGTCATACCACCATCTGGCCACGTCATGATCTCTGGGCCGTTATCGGCAGTGAAAATAATAATGGTATTGTCGGCAATACCGAGTTCTTCCATTTTCGCCATCATCTCACCAACATGGTCATCAAGATCTTTCATGACCACTTCTTGAAGTCCCCAACCGTTTTGGCCAAGCATGGCTTCGTATTCAGGTGACAGGTGCGTCCAAACGTGACCACGTGATGGACAGTACCAAGTAAAGAATGGCTTATCCGCTTCAACCGCCCTTTCGATGAAGTTGATCGCGTGTTTATTCACTTCATCATCGAGTGTACGCATACGCTCAATCGACAATGCTCCATCATCTTCGATCGTTTGACCACCTTTGCCATCTGATCTTGCGTAAATGACATTACGAGGTGCAAAGGCATCCAAAGATCCATCTTTTGGCCAATCTGGATCTTCTGTGTATTCCATTGCATTCAAGTGATACAACCAACCCCAATACTCATCAAAACCGTGCATTGTCGGTAGGAATTCATCTCGATCACCAAGATGGTTTTTACCAAACTGACCCGTAACATAACCCATGGTTTTAAGAATCTCAGGAAGCGTTGGCGTGTCGGCACTTAAACCAACTGGGCCACCTGGCAATCCGACTGAGTGCATGCCTGTTCGAACAGGGAGTTGACCCGTTAAGAATGCAGAACGACCCGCCGTACAAGAGGGTTGAGCGTAATAATCGGTCAGTAGCATGCCCTTTTCAGCAATACTATCGATGTTCGGTGTTTCGCTGCTCATCACACCATTGTGATAAGCACTCAGGTTTGATATCCCAATATCATCCGTGAAGATAACAAAAATATTCGGTTGCTCTTGTGCTGACCATGCCGATAGCGAAAAGCTACTCAACACACTCATCACAACAAGGTGGAAAATCCTTTTCATAGAATGTCCTTATACTGTTTCAGATTGCTCTTTATGAATCATTTTTAAACCAACTAAACCAAAGCCCAACTCCAATATTAGATAAACAAAAAGTAGCCAATGCGGCATGCCATCCACCACCAAACTGATGACTCGTCCGGCAGCTAAACCCAACATGAATACCACCAAACTATAGAGCGCTGGCAGTCGATACTTTTTGAACAGTGCGCCAAACACCCAAAACAACGCCAGAGCCAAGTAAAGCCCCATCACTGCACGAAAGATATGAGTAACGTTGATGGGTGTGGCGTCGATACCAAATAGATAGTCAAGAGAGACTACGGGGGCATAACCATAAGACAGTGCAATAGGTGTTAAACCTAAAACTGCAACGAACAAGAAAATACTCTGTGGCTTCATACCCTAACTCTTTTAACTTGGCTCATTTCAAAAAACATAGTCTACAATCAGCAATATACAAGTTGCATATATGAAAATTGCCCCCCGGAAGGCACATTCATAAACTTGCTACTTCACACAAAAGATAAGGATATCGATATGGCTAAATGGCGTTACCTAATCGCATCAGTATTAATGGCTAGTTCAACCGTAAGTGCGCAAGAAGCAAGTACACCGATGGATACAAAAAAGTGGCAACATAGTTTCGAAATCTACGCGCTCGCACTCAATATTCGTGGAGACAGCACCATTGGTAATTTGTCAGCAGATGTTGATGTTGATCCTTCATTCATCATGGATCATCTTGATATGACCGCAATGGTGCGTTTAGAGGGTGACTATGACAATCAATGGGGCTATTACATTGACTACAGCTTCATGAAACTAAGCGGAAAAACAAACTCGGTATTAGGATCCAACGCAGAGTTATTAAGAGGCAACCTTGATATCCGACAAGGTGTTTTAGATGTGAAGGGTTTTAAGCGCTACCAATACGATTTTGGCACGATTGATTATCTGTTTGGGCTTCGTTGGTGGGATAACGACATTGATACCAAGCTTTACGGTTCAGGTGGTAGGTTAAGTGTCGACCGATCACTTGATGAAGATTGGGTTGACTACCAAGTAGGTGTGAGATGGATTACGCAGATCAATAAGGATTGGAAGTTTCACGCAACCATTGATGCAGGGCTTGGTAGTGACACCAACTTTACCTCATCTCTGTTAACTGGCGTGCGATACCAGATAAACAGTTGGTCTGACTTAAATGTTGCCTACAAATCGACCTGGGTTGATTACGAAAACAAGGGGACCTTTGAATACGATACCGCATCGCAAGGGTTCCTGATTGGTTGGGCTGCTCATTTCTAGTCAAACAATAAGAGGTAAGCCTGATATCGTTAGGCTTACCTGACAATGTCAATCTTTCAAGAGTTAATGCCGGTTTTAACTAACGAACAAGCAAAACTACCCATCAACGACCTAGTTATTCACAGTGTTTGGAACTACGCACTCTTTCTTCATGATAGTTAAGCCGGCCTCGAGAGTTTCTGTCCAAGCTTGTTCGACGCTTTCATCGTAGTGAGGGTCATATTTTTTAACTGTATTGAGTAACGAATTGAACCACTCGTTGAGCTCAATCTCGGAAATATCCAGCCCTAGGTCTTTATGCCTTTTACCCAATTTCTTTACTGAGTTACGCACGCTTGGTAGACCAGCAGAGTTATAGATAAGAATGATCGAGGCTTTAAGCATCTTGGTTTGTTGCTCTAACCCTATATTTTCAAAACGTTCTGAAAACCTTGGGTTATGCTCGCAAAAATCCGCCAAAAACGTTTCGAGAAATTCTTGGTCAATCCGGCAGCGCTCAAAACTTTCATAAAACAGTTCGTTCGGTTTCATCTAGCCAGTCCTTTGCAAAATTTTGAGTTATCGGGAAGCTAACAAGTCCAGAGCCGCAACTTAGCCAACTCCGAACCATCAATATGATCTAAGTATACGCCACTGTGGCATAAAATGAACGATGGCATAACGTAAACTACGGCATAAAGTGCGTTGCACAAATCTTGTTTCCATCAGGATCTCGCAAATAAGCCATGTACAAGCGACGCTCGTCAGAACCTCTTGCTCCGGGCCCATTTTCAATGCTGGTACCGCCATTTTCGACGCCAATCCGATGCCACTCATCTACAACTGCAGGAGAGGATGCAAGAAAACCCACCGTCATACCGTTGCCGTGAGTCGCTGGCTGACCATCAATCGGCTTCGTTAAGCCCAACACACCCGTTTGGCTAACGTAAACACAGCGCCCTTTGGGATCAACAGAGCCTTTGGGATCAACAGAGCCTTCGCTATAACCAAGCACCTTCATGATTGGGTCATAAAAAGCCTTCGCGCGTTCAATATCTTCGGTACCGAGAAAAACATGGCTGAACATAACTAACCTCTTCTTTTATTGAAAGAACCACCTAAACTAGACCTATAATTCGTGTTTGTCTAGGCACGCTATTCGGTCACAACTGTTGCTTAACCCATTGAGCAAACACCTGAAACTTAGTTCGCTGTTCCATGCCTTTCGGGAACTCAGTTAGTCTGTTCAACAATTCGTTGTGCGCCCTGCCCTTGGTCATGCAAGATATCATCAGGATTTAGCAAGTTGCACTTTTGCATACTCAAGCATCCGCAACCGATACAGCCGGTTAAGTTCTCTTGTAGCGATTTAATCTGCGCCATTTTACTGTCGAGTTGCCCCTGCCACTTCTTAGCAACGCGCTCCCAATCTCGCTTAGTCGCGGTATGGTTCATCGGCAGTGTCGATAATTCTTCGGTGATCTCTTCCAGCGTGAAGCCTATCGACTGCGCGACTTGGATCAACGCAATTCGTCTCAACATCGCCGACTGATAACGGCGCTGATTTCCGTTAGTACGAATCGAAGCAATCAACCCCTTGGTTTCGTAAAAACGTAACGCCGAAGGAGCCACGCCACTGCGCTCAGCCAACTGGCCTATGGTGAGGTATACGATGTTTCTCATTACGACACTATCCTTGAGATCATAAATATTTAAAGCTTACTTTAACTTTAGAGTAGCGACCTATTGTTACCTTAACCAATTAATGTCCTTAAACTTTGACAACGGGCGCAATGAAAAGCAATCGTGAACATGGCTGCTTTGTTTTATTGTGGTGTTCTCGCTCTCTAAATCTGACTCATGATCGATTTCAGGCTCTCGGCCATTTCGGCATTGATGATCTCACCCGTTTCTACATTAAAGTTGTCGTAGAAACTTGGCACCGACATCGACCCCTTCACATCTGCATCAAAGTAAGGTGCCGAATTTACCGCAGACGACAACACAGAGTTTGCGCCGCCTGGGCCTGGTGATGTGGAGAGCATCACAACAGGTTTGCCTTGGTACACTTTCATGTCGATTCGTGATGTCCAATCAAGCACATTCTTAAAGGCTGCGGTGTATGAGCCGTTATACTCTGCAAAAGAGATGACCACAGCATCTGCTTCGCCAATCTTGCTAAAAAAGCGTTGAGCGTGTTGATGAACACCTGAATCTTGCTCTCTTTTTTCGCTGTAAATTGGCATCTCGAAATCATTAAGGTCGAGCACCTCGACTTGCGCGCCTTCGACTAAACCTGCGGTGTACGCTGCAAGTTGTTGATTAATTGATGTTGTACTGTTGGTCGCGCCAATCGCTAATACTTTCATTGTTGATCCTTGTTCATTTTTCTCACCTTTTTGCACTCATGACTTCAATTACGGAGCTCAAAATTCATAACTGAAGATTCGTAACGTCTGTTTGATAACATCAAAACCTGCACTAGGCGACAAGGTGATAGATTGTGTTTTTAGATTGGGGATGATGATAAAACCTCAAGTTAACTTGAGGTAAAGCGATATTTTCAAAATATAGGAAATAGTTTAAAAACACTTATAAAGCAGTTGATTATGAAAGGTTTAACATAGGTTGGCATTACACAGGAAAAAGTCAGCACACCCAAAATACATTGAGTGTGCTTTATCGAAGTATTATTTACTTAAAGTGATTTAATGGACAGACACCAGAGTAAGCGACACCGGATAGCTCGGCCATTTCGCGATTCCATGTTGCCAAATCATGAGGGTTAAATTGATTCAAATGATCATGCCCACATGCCCTCGCCATCACTTGCATTAATTCTGTCGAGGCTTCAAAGAAGTTCTTAAGCTGGTTCGATGCTTTCTCGACATTCAAACGCTGACGTAAATCGGCTTTTTGAGTTGCAATACCAGCAGGGCAATTATTGGTGTTACACATTCTCGCCGCCACACAACCTATCGACTGCATGGCACTGTTTGAGATAGCGACACCATCAGCACCAAGCGCCATCGCTTTTACGAAATCCATCGGCACGCGCAAGCCGCCCGTGATGATCAATGTGACTCTGTCACTGACCCCTTGTTTATCGAGATACGCTCTAGTGCGAGCGAGTGCTGGAATAGTGGGAACACTGATATGGTCACGGAACATTTCTGGCGCCGCCCCTGTACCGCCACCACGCCCATCTAAGATGATGTAATCGGCACTGGCATCAAGCGCGAACTGAATGTCTTCTTCGATGTGATTGGCACTTAACTTAAAGCCAATCGGGATACCGCCTGTCACCTCTCGAACACGGTCGGCGAACTTTTTAAAATCCTCGACCGTGTTTAGGTCGACAAAGGTGGGTGGAGAAATCGCTGCCGTGCCCGCTTCAATGCCACGCACCTCCGCGATCTTGCCTATGTTCTTCGCGCCCGGTAAGTGCCCGCCCGTTCCGGTTTTGGCACCCTGCCCGCCTTTAAAGTGGAAGGCTTGAACGTTTTTGAGCTTAGCTTCATCGTAACCAAACTGAGCACTGGCTAATTCATAAAAGTAGCGAGAGTTCGCCGCTTGCTCTTCGGGTAACATACCGCCCTCACCGGAGCAGATACCCGTCCCTGCGAGTTCGGCACCTTTCGCCAATGAGACTTTTGCTTCTTCAGATAGCGAGCCAAAGCTCATATCAGACACAAACAAAGAGATGTCCAATTTAAGCGGCTTCTTCGCTTTGGGGCCAATAATCAGTTCGGTACCAACAGGCACATTTTCTAGCAAAGGCTTAGTCGCCATTTGCGCGACCATCACTTGAATATCGTCCCAGTGAGGTAATAGATGTCTTGGCACGCCCATAGAGGTCATTGGCCCATGATGCCCAACCTTAGATAAACCATCACGCGCTAACTGATGAATAAACTCCACGGTAGGCTCTTCTTTGGTTGCGGTTGCCGCTGGAGATAAATCAGGGGCTGTCGCTTGAATGTTAACTTCAGGGCCTTCTTGCCCAATTTGTTCCGCAGTAAACTGTTTATGAGTGCCATCGCAGAAAGGAAGGTTGTTGGAATACTTACAGCGACAAAGGTAGGCGTCTCCGCTCTCTTCGGCGACAAAGCTTTTCGGTTTGAACCCCGTACCGGCATGAGAACCGTCACAAAACGGTTGGTTTTTCGACTTCCCACAGGTACAGAAGTAATACTTCTCTCCCTTCGTCAGCTCTACTTTAACGGGTTTGTTATCCGCAATTACTGGACTCTTCATAGTTCGCTCACCTTTTCTTTCTTATGATTTGATGACTGAAGCGATGACTTGCTCACAAGAGTAAAGTAAAGGTGAGATACCCAGCGAATTCAATAAACGGATGAAGTAAAGCGACTCCAGTCTAAAGCCTGAATCACCATCAAACCGATAGCCATCGTGCTGATATTCATATCTTGGTTTTATGCCTCAACAATATCTATTCTGTCTAAATAATGGAAAACCACTTTTAAAGACCAACACCAAGGCTCTCATCATCAACTCAAGTTTTAAGTTTGTAGGGTTAGATCAGACAAACTGAAATTTTGTTATATAAAAATTGAGCTAGAATTATCTCAGCTTCCAAAGGTAAGCCAGAAATACAAACGGCAGTACGACAATTAATTTCAGCTGAAATAGGTAAACACTTTAACCTTTCCAGCAACAAAGAGAGAAATCATGAAAGAATCATTCAAGAAAGGCCGCATAAGCGGACTTGTTAGTATCGCATTGTGCCTAGGTGCGTCAGGTGCTTTTGCCGCAGATTACGACCTAGTTATCGAGAATGGACGAGTGATGGACCCTGAAAGCATGCTGGATGCTGTATTAAACGTCGGGATCAAAGATGGTCAAATCATCAAAATCACGGCAGAAAAACTCGACGGTGATGAGACAATCGATGCAACAAATCAAGTGGTTGCCCCAGGTTTCATTGATACCCACTTTCACTCGCTAGATGGTTTATCTATCAAGCTTGCAGCCCTAGATGGTGTAACAACGGGTATGGATCTGGAAGTCGGTGCGATTCGCGTCGGTGAGTGGTATGAAGAAAAAGCGGGTAAATGGCCACTGAACTACGGTACTGGTGTCAGCCACGAAGGAGCTCGTCTTCAAATCCTAGATCCTGAAGTGAAAATTACAGGCCCACATGATGCAACTACGATTCTTGGCTCGCTTCGAACTGAAGCGGCTAAAGACGGTGTGAGTGGCTGGTCTGAGACCAAAGCTGATATCGAGCAGATGAACCAAATCCTTTCTGTTCTTGATCAAGGCTTTGCAGAAGGTGCATTGAACCTAGCTTCAACAACCGCTTATATGAAAGATGGTTTGACGGCATTTGAGATGTACGAGTCCATGAAAGTCGCAGCAAACTGGGACCGATTTGTATCATCACATACCCGTTTTCACGCTAACCCTTCAAATCCAGAAGCACAGCTGGGTTTTGACGAAATCTTTACCAATGCGATGCTTCTCGACTTACCATTTTTGATGCTCCACAACAACGACTTCGGTTGGTGGGAAGTAGAAGAAAAGCTAAAGCTTGCACGAGAGAAAGGCTTAGTGATGTGGTCTGAATACTATCCATATGATGCGGCATCCACTGCGATTGGTTCATCTTTCCTTGTACCGGAGTCTGTGGAAGGGATGTACAACGCGAAGTATGAAGAAATGATGTACGACCCAACACGCGATAAATATCTGACCAAAGAAGAGTATCTGGTCATTGCCGCTGAAGAACCGGGTCACTTGGTGGTTCTGTTTAGCCCTGCACGTAAAGATTGGATGAAATACTGGCTACAAATTCCAAACATGACCGTTGCAGCAGATTCTATCTATTCAGGTTTAGGTACTGATTCTTGGGATGCCGATCCAACAGAATATCAAGGTCACCCTCGAACTGCGGGTACTCGAGGCAAAGTATTACGTATGGCACGTGAAGAAGGCGTACCATTGTTATTCACACTTGCTCAAACGTCTTACTGGGCAGCAAAGCATCTAGGTGATGCGGGGGTTGAATCAATGAAAGTTCGTGGTCGTATGCAAGAAGGCATGGTTGCGGATATCACCATTTTCGACCCAGAAAACGTAACCGATAATGCGACTTACAAAGCCAAAGAACAAGGCAATCCAACAACCGGTATTTCTTATGTCATCGTAAATGGTGAGCAAGTGGTTAAAGAAGCTGAGTTCCAAAAAGTATGGGCAGGCCAACCCATTCGTAACACACCATCGGATGAATCGCGATTTGAAGGATTGAGCAAAGAAAAGTTCTTGGAAAACCTAACAGTACCAACGATTTCTATCGATGACTCGGGTGCCTCTGGCAATCCGCAACTATAGAAAAAAGTGAGGTAATCATGATCAAAAAGGCTATATGTGCATTGCTACTCACGGGTTCGTTTTCAGGAACGACAAGTGCAACTAGCATCGATGATATGGGATTTGATGTGTCTAGTTTTAAACAAACAGGACAACAAATATCTGTCAAAGAACCGAAAGCGCCAACGTTAGTTCAGGAGAGTAAACTGGCCTCATATGTAAGCGAAGTCGGCGTAGATGTCGCCAATTTGTCTCAGGTGCAAGTTGATGATTTGATCGGAAGTTATGACCAATTGCCATCAGCGATCTTTTGTGATGAACATCAAGAGTTCGAGATTCAGATATCAAGGACGAATATCTGGCAAAGAACGAAACTGATGAAGTTACGACAAGCGATTGGAGACGATCTACCTAACGCGCACTAATATGCCCTCATAACAGCCAGTGATTTTTACTGGCTGTTTTTTCATCTAATAAACCCAAGTTAGAAGTATTCATCATAAACGTGTTGGATGTATTCATTAGCAGCAGTAACGATAGATTCCCTTATCCCTTCAATATGTAAAGAATGTGGGCTCCATAAAGAAATGGGAACCTCTAAACCTTTTTTAATCTCAGTAGGCTTGAGCTCAACTAAATTCTGCTGCACAAATTCAGAGTAAATAACAGAGCGAGGAAGTAACGCCCAACCTAAGTCTAGCCGAACCAATTGGATCACAAGCGCAAGTTGGTCAACAAGCTCATAGTTAGCAGAAAGGGTGACTTTATCTGCCATCCCTTCATCGATTAATGATTTCAAGATTAACTGCTTAGATATTTTTAACTTAGAGAACAGTTCGTTTGGTGGCGTTTTACTCAGTTCACTGCCTTTACTTGCGAATGGGAGCAGCGTAAGGGTTTCTAGGTAAACCGCGTGAAAGCTATTCATCGCCCTACTCTCATGAGTATTCAAAAAACCGAAGTGCAGTGTCCCATCTTCAATCCCCTGCTCAATCTCCTTTTTATTCATGACCAGCATATTGACTCGACAACCTGGAAAGTCTTTTTGTAATTGCATTCTGATATCAGCCAAAATGAGCTGTGGCATAAAGCTTAGATAACCGATATTGATGGTTTCTGGTTCGCCTTGGGAGATGTTGAGCGCTATTTTATCAAAGACTTTTAGCTGCTCAACGGCTTGCTTGGCATAGCGGTAAAGTAATTTACCTTCTTGTGTTGCTTCAACACTGCGACCTTTGCGCTCAAAGAGTGCGACATCAAGAATATCCTCTAAATTGACAACAACTTGCCCGATGGTACTACGGTGTTTATCTAGCTTAGCGGCAGCCTTGCTAAAAGATTTTTGCTCGTAAACCGTCACAAAGGTGGAGAGTTGCTCGAGGCTGAAATTCATAGATGACTCCAATATTCAAATAATGCTTTATTACTTTCAAATCAATCACTTTGACGTGATGAGTATAGACAGAACATGCATAGGTTACGACTTCCACCTCAAAAAAAACCAACAAGGTTCAAATAGTTTGTCTGATCACGTCAGACAATAGCAATTCTGAGTTTCCATTAAACGTTTATATCATTCCGGCTTATCTAAACAACCTATGTGAAATACCGATACGAATACAAAGAAGACTTTATCCAAAGCGGTGGATTTGGCATCAACAACCAAACCGCGATTGGTGGTACTGCTGCGGCATTCCTGAACGTTAAAAACTGGCGACGATGGCACTTTTTTCACCTTCAATCCGGAATACACATATATCGACGGCGATCTTGAAAGCAGCACCTTGAAAACAACACTCCGTCTAGCAACACCTTTATCACAAGATAAATCTCGCTGGGGAGAGCTTAGAGTTGAGAACACTTATGGCGAAGTAACAATCAAGTTCAGTCATCCAATCCTAAAGTAGATACATCATTATTTTTGCACTCAGCGTATTTGATTAACCAAGCTGGGTCGTAATTACTAAGAGGTTAAAATGAAACATCTTTTGAATATGTCAACGATTGCTCTGATATTGGCATCAGGGGCAACAACCGCTGAAGTAATGTCAGTAGAGTCCTCGACTTCGCGTTCACATTACGATTCATGGAATGAAACCAAGCAAAACCTTCAAAAAGAGCATGGCTTACAGTTGGGCATGGATTACAACATGCTGAGTATGGGAGCGATTGATCCTCTTGGGGATGCATCTGCTGCGGCAGGAGCATTAAGAGTCTTTGGTCAATGGGATCTTATAGAGACAGAAGATGGAGACAAAGGCGGAATTGTATTCAAGTTTGAGCATCGACATAAATACACAGAAAACTCCCCGAAAGAATACGGTTTGGCCGATCTCGGTTACTTAGGTTTTGCTCACTCCTTATATGGTGATCAAGGCTTTAGAACCACTCATTTATTTTGGCGTCAATCTCTACTGCAAGAACAGATGGTGGTTTACGCCGGTTTCTTAGACATGACGGATTACACCGATTTTTATGCGTTAGCTAGCCCATGGAATGACTTCAACAGTGGTGTGTTTACTTCCGGAAGTGGAACGATTGGTGGATTGCCTGATGGTGCACTGGGTGTTATGGCCGGCGGTTTTTTCTCAGATAGCATTTATGGCTCGGCCAGTATTCTTGATGCTAAAGGCAACGCTTCTGACTTAGTTGAAGGAGCCAAAGAGCTCTTTGACACAGGGGCCACTTGGAAAAGCTTAGAACTCGGTTGGACACCAAGTAAAGATATGCTGTTCATCAGCAATGCTCATATCAGCCTATGGCAGCGTGACGCAGTTGGAAACGATGATGAAGGTTACGGTATCAACCTGTCTCTATCAGGTTTAGTGGCTGAACGTTGGTTGCCTTTCATTAGGGCTGGATGGGCTCAAGATGGCGGAGCCATGTATGACGCCTCAGTAAGCGCCGGCTTTGGTTACATTCCTGCACAGAGAAACCAAGACATGTTTGGACTGGCAGTTAACTGGGCAAGCCCAATGGAGAGCACAACGCAAGGGTTGGACTTAGACGACCAATATACAACTGAAGCGTATTACCGAGCTCAAATCACACCATGGCTGCAAATTTCTCCAAGTGTGCAAGTTCTGAATCACACCGCGGTTGATCTGACCAATGGCTTCGACAACATCAATTTAATCCAGAATAAAACCGATGTGGTATTTGCCCTAAAAGCAAAATTCGAGTTCTAAATTAAACACACGTACAAATGATATTAAGGAAAATATCGTTATTAACCTTGCAGGAGTGCTAAATAAATTTCGAGTAAAAAATGAAAGTAAAAATATTCTTGGCGATACTCTTAGGTATGGCTTGTAATACTGCGACTGCGGAAGCAGAAAAAACAAGTAACGATCAAGTACAACGAATTATTCTTGTTCGACATGCCGAAAAGCCAGATGACGGCCTTGGTAACCATTGCTCCAACTGCGATCCAATATGGCATGCCCATCAACACACAATATGGTTGGAATGACTTTGAAGTTATTCTTAGATAAATACCGTAATGCAGATCTTTTACTGGCGTGGGAACACATCAGCATTGAAGTGCTTGTTACTTTGATTAAGCATCGCTTTGATAACGTTGACCCAATCCCAGAATGGCCAAATTCTGATTACGACATGTTTTTAAGTTAATCATCGATTGGAGTAAACCGAGTGATCTGACAATCAATGTTCATAAACAACAGTTTGGAGACATCTCGACTGAATGCCCTAGCACCAAATAAGTTGCTGGTTAATGGCTTTTATCGAACAACAATCAGAAGAGTGAATTAACCTCAGCCCGAGTACACAATAACAAGTTACTCCGTACTCAGGCAAAAACTAGTCAACCTTTAATACAACAAGCCTCTAATCAAACAATTCGATAACCAATTTATTGTCTTTAATCACTAGATTGGGTTCCGATGACTTAATCAACGACTCTTGAACCTTGTTGCTGTCGAGTTTGTAAACCGGAGACTGGGACAAAGCAAAACCTATCATCGATACAGCTGGTTTGAGTAGTGTCTCTATTTCAGGCGAAAGCTGTTTGCCTTTTTCTTCAAAGCGCTCTAGTCGCAGCGACTTTAGATACACCTCGCCACTCTCCTTGTCGTATTCGGGAATCGCGCTGAACTCTAAGTCTAAATCCAACCCCATATTAGGCATATTGAACACTTGAACTTTTGCATTGGTATTCGCCAACACGGACACGCGTTGTGCATCGGCTCGACCAATTTGCACTTCTAGATCATCCACAGCCACTTGTGCGTACATCACACTTTGTACACCAACCTCTTGTTCTAGCATCACTGAGTCTTCAAGGTACTTCGTCATTTCTTGCTCGGTAATGCTGTAGCTAACACAACCACTGAGCATCAGGGCTGTCACAGCTATAATCAAACGGTTCATTAACTTTGTTGTCATTGGAGATAGGCTCTTATTTTTTAAATGCATGGAACGGATGTTACCTCGAGATGATACTGTAAATTGGTTGTCACAATAACAGTGTCGGATAACTGGGCAGAATGATCCACCTAAATGGTGATGTCGTATCAATGAGAATTGACGAAAATAGTAAGGAAAACAATGACTGCATTAACGATATTTTACGATGGAACCTGTCCACTTTGTGCAAAAGAGATGGCAGCACTGACTAAGTCTGATTCCAAAGATCAGATCCAGACCGTCGATATCTACAGTGAAGCGTTTTCAAACTACCCGCAAATAGATGCCGAGGCAGCCAATACAATCTTGCATGCACTGGACGAAAACGGAAAGCTGCTGCTCGGTTTAGACGTGACTTACCAAGCGTGGAAGCTAGTAGGAAAGGGTTGGCTGTATGCCCCGTTACGTTGGGCGATTTTTAAGCCAATGGCAGATTGGTGTTATCTACGGTTTGCCAAAAATCGATATAAGATTTCGTTTTGGCTAACCGGAAAATCACGTTGCAACGGTAACAGCTGCACAAAATAGTGTTGAGTTAAGACATGCCGCTGGCGACTTTGTAGTAAACGATGCCAAATAGGGCTGCGAACACCAATACCGTAACGGCCACTTTCAACCAAATAAATTTCATGCTTTGTCCTTTTAATTCTGTTTACTGTTCCACGCGACAAGTTAGCACAACAAAACATACGGTTGTGTAATGATTGATAGAACTTTGTAGTCATACCAATCACAGTAGGTAAGTGTCAAGAAATAGCGCAGGAAAAAAGCTTGAGAACAAGGCGAATTTTTTAGATAAGTAGTTATTCTACAATCAAAAAATCTAACGACTTTATCGAGATTTTTAACAAGCTAGGGTGAACAGTTATTTACTACGATTGGTATCAACCCTGATTCCCAGAGAGAACCTTTATGTCGGCAAAAGAGAGAAACCTTCCCACACATCGAATTTCTAGATTCAGTAAGTTCGCTTCGTTGGCGACAAGAGTCGCGGGTAACGTGCTAACGGAAGGCACCAAACAAATTGCACAAGGCAACAGGCCCAAAGCAAAAGACTTACTGTTAACGCCACAAAACATTGCTCGCCTGACCGATCAACTCGCACACCTGCGCGGTGCGGCTATGAAGTTAGGACAGATGCTATCAATGGATGCGGGTGATGTCTTAGAACCAGAGTTAGCCGACATTCTCTCTCGCCTGCGCTCCGATGCCGATCCACTGCCAACAAAACAGCTCAATCAAGTGTTAGAAAGCTCGCTCGGGAACCATTGGAAAACCGAATTCCTGTCCTTCAATTTTAAACCGATCGCCAGTGCATCTATCGGACAAGTTCACCAAGCCTATAGTGATGCTGGGGACAAACTCGCAGTCAAAGTCCAATACCCCGGCATTAGAAAAAGTATCGACAGTGATGTAGATAACGTGGGCACGCTGCTCAATATTGTTGGCTTGATACCAAAGTCGGTCGACTACAAAGGCTTGTTAGAAGAGGCAAAGAAACAGCTCCACGATGAAGCAGACTATGCTCGCGAAGCTGATTACGCAACTCGTTACCATGATGCATTGAAAGAATACTCTCACTTCGTCGTACCTAAGATTCATCCGCAAGTCTCTTCAGAATCGGTGCTCGCCATGGACTTCATTGAGGGCGTCTCAATAGAGCAAATCGAAAGTTACGACCAATGCACACGTGACTTTGTAATGCACAGCTTACTGGAGCTTCTGTTCAGAGAGTTGTTCGATTTTAAGATGGTGCAAACCGATCCCAATTTCGCCAACTACCTTTATGTTGAAAACACCCGACAAATTGGCTTATTAGATTTCGGAGCAACCCGTGAGTACAGTGACCGCTTCAGCGAGGGTTATCGCTTGGCCTTTTCCTCTGTCATTAACAACGATGAGCAAGTGCTCAACCGAGCTTTAGAGCAAATAGGATTCTTTAGCGAGACAATTCTTCCCGAACAACGCCAAGCGATTCTAAATCTAGTGAAGATGGCCTGTGAGCCGATGTTAGTTGACGAAGAGTACGACTTCAAAGCCAGTGGATTGGCACAAAGGCTTCGTGAAGCAGGCACCATTTTGAGCATGGAACAAGAGTATTGGCATACGCCGCCCGCCGATGCGCTGTTCCTGCACCGAAAAATTGGTGGCATGTATCTATTAGCGGCTCGCCTTGGTGCAAAAGTGAATATCAGTCGCTTGGTCGCTCCATATCTTATCTCAGAGAGCAAAAGCACAACTAAAAGCGCGAGTTAATGAGACAGTAAATAATACGCAAAGTGATCATTTCATCGTGCTCAAGAGTAATAACCATTACGCCAACTAAAATGAGCCAACCCTATGAAATGTTCACTACTTTGCTCAACCGCACTGATTACAAGCCTCACGAGTTCCATCGCCTTTGCAGCGAGCTGTCCCGAAATACTTAATGGCAAACAGCGCTTGTTAAACTCAACCGAAGAAATCGCCTTGTGCGATGAGTTTCAAGGCAAAACTCTATTGGTGGTAAATACAGCGAGCCAATGTGGCTTCACTCCGCAGTTTGAGCAACTCGAGCAACTTCATCAAACCTACAAAGACCAAGGCTTCACGGTTATCGGTTTCCCAAGTAATGATTTTCGCCAAGACAAGGGAAGCGAAGAGAAGGCGGCAAAGGTTTGTTACCTAGACTATGGCGTGACCTTCCCAATGATGGCGCGAGCTTCACTGTCTGGTAGCAACGCCAACCCCGTGTTTACAGAGATACAACAGCAAGCGGGCGTAACGCCTAAATGGAACTTTTACAAATTCTTGATCAGTAAAGAAGGTAAAGTCGTCGCCACCTTCCCTAGCTCCACATCTCCAGTGAGTGCCACGCTCAAAAACGCGATTGAGCAGCAGTTATGAAGGCGGATTACATGGCAACAACTCAAACCCGTAACACCATGGCCAAACTGGGGTACATGGGGTTAATTCCGTTTTTATTCGGTCTTCTCCTTTCGCTCACCGACAGCCAATTTATGGGGATAAGCGGTGAAACGCTGTTCATCACCTACAGCGTGGCAATTTTGAGTTTTCTTTCAGGGATCTTGTGGGCAAATGGCATCGAAAACTTTGAAAGCCAATCAAGTAACAAAGCACTGCTAATAAGCAACGCGATTGTGCTCATCGCTTGGCTGGCAGTATTGCTTGGCGAACAAAAAGAGCTAGTGACAACTCTGATTCTCATCTTTGGTTATATTGCGGTTTGGCGAGCTGAAAGGACGATGAGAGAAGAGAACCAGAGCCAAGGTCCTGATGGCTACTTTGATATGAGGACTCGGCTGACCTCTAGTGTCGTGTTAATGCACGGTATCGTGATGCTAACCTAGAGCTACGAGATTGTCTTTGAAGTGTGAGCCTTTGATTTAGTTAAGCGCCTTTGTTAAAAACCGTTAGCAACAATCTAGATGATGAGCTTCATCACTAACCTCGGCTCATCATCACCAAAGTAGTTGTCTTCTTGCTTGATGGTAACGAACCCCATCGATGCATAAAGCGCACGAGCCGATGTGTTATTTGGGTCTACAGTGAGCAAAAGCCTAGCATCTCGAGGCAACTGCTCAACCGCCTGTTGCATCAGTTTCCGGCCAACTCCCATGCCACGATAATTCTGGTCTACAGCCAATGATAGGACCCAAAACTCATTCTGCTTGTCTGTGGTTGTCGTTAAGGCATAGCCAGCAATCTTTGAGTCTTGCTTAGCAACCAATAAACCTTTTCCCCAGCAATCAAAGGCCTGACGAAAGAAAAACAGCGGATAGGCGTGAGCGCCAAACAAAGCATGTTCAAGCTGGTAGATATCAGCCAGTTCTTGTTTTTCCGCACAAACAACATTCATAGATAGACCTCATTTAAACCGAACCTCAAGTTTAAGCATGCAAACTCAAAGGTGCTATTAATAATATATCAACAGCCTAAAGGCTTACGAAGTACCTTAACGAAGATGCCACTTAACTAACGCCTGAGGAGTAGATTAGGTTACTTATGTTTTACTGTCGAATAACCAACAAATTTGCGCCAGATAACGCAAGAAAAACCGAGCACGCTTTGTTAAAACGTTTTGCCATTTGTGGCTTAGAGAACCAGTTTCTGAGGTATGAGCCAAATGCCGCGTAGATCGATATCGCGAGCATTTCTAACACTAGAAAGGTGCTACCTAAAACAAAGAATTGAGTATTTACGTTCGCTGAAACATCGACAAATTGAGGAAGGAATGCAGTGAAAATGAGTATCGCTTTTGGATTGCCAGCAGCGAGTGCAAATTCTTGTTTAAACAGACCAAACCAATTCTTATTTCGTTCGATATCCACGACCGGACTGGCGTGTGAGCGCCATAGGTTGAACGCGATCCACAACAGATACATCGCGCCAAATAGTTTGATCAGGAAAAACAGCGTTTCAGAAGTATAAAGCACAACCGCTAAGCCAGATGCAGCCAAAGCAATCATGCCAGAAAAAGCGAGGATTCTTCCTAGGCCTGCGACAAAGGCGGCCTGAAATCCGTAACAACGGGCGTTGTTCATTGATAACAAATTGTTTGGGCCCGGAGTCATGTTGAGCGCAAAACAAGCGGGGATAAACAGCAGTAACTTCCAGATTTCCATTGGTGCTTCCTAATTGCCAAATGCCGTGATTATAAAATCCTTAAACAAGGTCTTATCGTTTATAACAGCATTTCATATCTTTTGTAACTGCATAAAAAATAAGCACCAAATCTATACAGTAAATTTTCAATCAGTTCTCAAAAAACTGTTCGTACTCGGGTGTCGCTAGATTTTCGGCGACACCAATCTCACCGACGAAATAGATAGCGCTCGCAATTGTATCTATCGTTGGGTTTGATTCTCGCTCTGGGAAGTCGCCAACAGCAGGAACAGGTTTTGGCGCAGACACCGAACTACAAACAAGGCTATTACATACCCTGTTTTGATTTTCTAAGGAGATAGCTTCAGGAACGTCAAAGTGCTGAGTGAGTACGTCGTGGTTAGACAATTCAGACGAAACGTACGATAAGGTTGAGAATAGAGCTGAGAGCACAATCCACTTGTTCATGTATCTTTCCATTGATGGCATTCATTGAATTTATAAATACTATCGAATCTCACACATTATGAACAGTGTTTTATTTTAATTTGCGTGAGACTGCTTACCCAGCATCAACTTGTCGAGCAGAGCTTGCGGGACAACGATCACTGAGTATTTAACAAAGGCCACCAGCGCGATTACACCAACAGCCGATCCAAGAATAAAGTCATGGACATCAACCAACACCAATCCCAGAAGTTGATCACTTGCTATCGCTACTAATGCGATGCTAACTGCGGTTACCCACTTGCTGTGTTCATAAGGTAATTGTTCCATCGCTTGGCTTACAACATACAGAAGCATGAGCCGCACAACATAAGTTGCACAAAGAACCGCGACAACACCCCACACGCCATAAATAGGCGTCACTGTGAAATAACCAATGGCCGCCAAGACCGCACATCCACCTTGAATCCACATTTGAGATTGACTCGAATCGCCACTGAAACAACCAAGGTTAAGATAATCACCTGCATTTTTGATAACGCTAATCGCAAGCAGCGCAACAACAATGGCCCCCGCGTAATGATAACTGCTCGGTAAAATGAGAGAAATAAATCCGGGTACCGTTAGAATCATCAACGAACCTAAAACAATGGCGAGGTTCACTCCGACTAACGCCCTATCGGCACACATCTTACTGCCACCCGGCTGTTGAAGCATCGCCACACGGTTTGGAAACCACCAAAGCGCGTAAGGCTGCAACAACAGACCAAGAATCAACGCGAACTTTCCGCTAACCGCATAAATCGCGAGTTCTTCGACACCGACGAAGCTTGCCATTACCCAGCGGTCGAGCCCCATGATCATATACATTGATGCACCGCCAACCAGAACGGGCAGTCCGAATTTTAAGATCTTCGCCGAGTATTTGAAGCAACCAAAAGATCCCATCTCTTGCCATTGATAACGCACTAAACAAACCATTAGCAACACACTGGATACCGCAGCTGAAATCAACACGCCATCTATACCGTATCCAGCCTCAAGCAAAACAAAAGTCATGATGGCTTGAACACCGGCTTTCAACACATTGAGCATGCAAAAACGTTTCGCCATCGCGTTCATACGCATCAGCGTTAGCGGGATAGAAATCGCCCCATCGAGCATGGTAGGAATAAGCAGAAGCAGTATCTGGTAAGGCTGGAATTCAACTGGCAACATTAAGATTAACAACGGCATACTGAGGGCAATCAAGGCGCCCCCAAGCACGCACACCAGCACGCTCAATGTGAAGCAGTTCGAGACGAGCTTTTGCTTTTCATCACCTTCGGCGACACCCACATAACGATACATGGCATCGACAATACCGAAGCTGAACAATATCGTCCCAATGTCTGCCAGCAAGACAATGGCTTCTAAGGAACCATACTCTGCCAACGTCATATTGTGCGTAATGTACGGGATCATCACCAATGAAATCCCTTTCATCATTAATATACCGATGGCGTAGTAAGCCGACTGCTTTAAAGAACCCATAGTCGTCACCTTTTCCTTACCAAGCTGGCTTTAGGAAACTTTTACAGTCTCCAATTAGGTGTCGCAATGTGCGTTTTTGAGGTGACATGACCAAAGAACGGAAACTGTAGGCAATAGCCTGTCTATTCTGTTGTAAACCTCGATAATAGTCAGCATAACCTTCCAGTATTCTCGCCTTTGCGATTTTGAAGCTAGAAGTGGGTAGATTCCATCGTTGACTGTCATTTTGGTAATGTTGAAGAATAGTCTCTATAGACTGCAAATTTCTCAATTTAAGACTTTCAGTTTGGGTAACAGAGCTCGCTCTCATCAAGTAGCCAACCTGCACCGAGTTCAACACACCGATCTGATGGTTTTCACTCATTCGAAGCCACAGTTCCCAATCTTCCCCATACTTGATGTCAGCATTGAAACTGTCTGTTTGAGAAAACACATCCGCTTTCACCATGACCGTTGATGTTCCAATCACGTTATTTTCTATGATGAACTCCAACGGGTTCTCGATATTGATGAACAGCTCATCTTGATCTTGAAACTGCGACCAGTAACTAAAGCAGTCGACTATTACTTGGTAATCTTCAGTAAGATGCTCGTAGTTAGTAAAGCTCATCGCGAGATCAGGGTAACGTTGATGAAATTCGAGTTGGCGCTCAATTTTTTCAGGAAACCAGAAATCGTCTGCGTCTAAAAAAGCGATGTATTCACCGGTCGCCTTTTCAATCCCTAGGTTTCTCGCTTGAGGCGCACCAACACCCAATGTGGACAACGTAATAATGCGTTCATCGTCTATAGAAGCAAGATACGTCGACGTTCCATCGTTACTGTTATCGTCAATGACAATCAGCTCAACATCTTGATGAGTCTGCTTTAGTACACTACCAATCGCTTTCGGCAGGTAATCCAAACAATTGTAGGTAGGAATAACAACACTTACTTTAGCCATAATGACACCCTCAGATTTATACGTTATATGGCTGACGTTGCATGTTCTATGCCGAGAGTGTCTTACTACAAAATCACCTCTATATCAGTCACCTACGCGTCCATTCTCAAAATGACGACCAAACACAGATGTTCAAAAAAACTGCAACTCCAATTTGATTATCAATTTGAGAAAACGAGCCACCTCTTAAGGGGTAACCTTCGAAAAGCAATCAGAAAGCCCTCCAAAGCTACGATTCGAACTTGGTTCGTATCTTGCTTTATTGGTTATTACCTTGGCTTGATAGCTTTAGTCATATGGATTTGAGGAGTAAGGAATGAAGAAAGTAGCATTTGTGGCGCCAACCTACCCAGTACTCAGTGAGACCTTCATTCAAACAGAAGTCGAATCTGTGAAAGCGTGTGGGCACGATGTGTGTGTAATGACGTTCAAAATTGAAAACAGTGAAAAACAGTTCGACTACGACATTGTCGAAATAGGTAAAAATGTTCGGAAGGGTAAAGTCGCCAGCATTAACTGGATAGGTTTCATCAAGGCTGTCTCATTTATTTCTAAGCAAACCAGCATGCCCAAAAAGTCACTGTTCGCTTATGGGTTTAAATTAGCGCTGCAACTCGCGGAAAACGACGTCGAACACGTTCACGCGCATTTCTGTCAGCACACCACTGCTCACGCCATCGTCGCGGCAAAGCTGCTGAATATCACCTGTTCGTTCGTTGCTCATGGTCATGATGTTTACGAGTTCGCTTATGACATTGAACATAAAATCTCATCGAGTGATTTTGTGGTTGCAGTGTGTAAAGACATGCTCGCTGACTTCAATACCATGGCGAAAGGAAACATTAAGCTCCTGCACTGCGGAGTGAATACTAAACAATTCCAACTCAACCCAAAAACCGAAACGAAACAACTTCGCTTTGTTTTCCTTGGCCGATTAGTGGAGCAAAAAGGCATCCACCATCTTATTGATGCATTGGCGCCGATTGCCGAACCTCTCGACATTCATCTCGATATCATCGGTACTGGCGATTTAGAGCAACAGTTAAAATTGCAGGTCAAAGAAAAAGGACTTGCTCGAAACGTGACCTTTCTTGGAGCGAAACCTCACGAATGGGTAAAAGAAAAACTATCGAACTATGACAGCCTAATCGCGCCCTTCTGTTTTTCCGAAACCGGATGTGTGGATACAGGGCCTCTGGTTTTAAAAGAAGCGATGGCTGTGGGAACACCAGTCATTACCACCAACATCATGGGATGCAAAGAGATCGTCTCACCAGAGACAGGTTTTGTGGTTAGCGAAAAGAACGTGGAAGAATTAAGAGAAGCGATTGAGCGTTTCGCGCAGCTAAGCAGTAACGATAAAGCATCGATGGGGTTAAAGGCACGTGAGAGAGTGAAAGACAGTTTTAATTCGATCAAACAAGCTCAGCAATTATCTCGTTGGATAGAGAACCCAGCTCAATAAGGATTAACTCAAACAGCTGAGCATCACAAGAACAACTCAGCACCATTAAAAACTAAGCACCATAAGAAAACGGAGCACCACAAAAACAAAAGAGCGCTACATTGATTTGAAATGTAACGCTCGTCTTAGCACTGCCCATTGGTGGCGCCTTAGGCTTTCAGTAACTTTCCATTAAGAAGCCTAGCTAGCCTGCTCGCAGCGCCAAAATAGACTCAAGATCTTCGATATCACGATATTGAGCGAGTTGTTGCTCTTTCGATGAAATAGCCACAATCGACATTCTATCGGCCAATTCGTTACCTTCAATACCAACGTGTCCGTTCACATGGTAGATGGTGATTTTTGAAGCCAGTTCTTGGTAGAGCGCATACGCAGGCTTAATAATATCGAGGTTTTTGATCTCACCGCCAGACTTGGTCCAGCCCTTTTTCTCCCAACCCGTTGCCCACTTAGTAATACAATCAATTGAGTACTTAGAATCACAATAGATCGCAACAGAGAGGCCCGCGTTTAGCTTCTCTTTTGCGAGAATAAACGCTTGCTTAAGCCCATGTAATTCGGCGGTATTGTTGGTACCAACAGGCTGATACAAGCCATACCACAATTCTGTTAATTGGTTGTTTTGGTATACCGCTAAACCCGTCCCCGCTTCACCAGGATTTGGCTCACAAGCACCATCGGTAAAGATCTTGATATCAAAAGGCATATCTGTGATTTGCTGCTCCGAAAGAGGCGGCACCTTCACTTTCGTCGCCTTACCCGCAGAGCTTGGCTTTGTCGCTGTAGAACCTGACGCAGACGACGTTTTACCACCGAAAGCAGACTCAGCCTCGCCTAGTGTTGGAAACGATTTATATCTCGCACCAGCAAAGCCATCGACTTGCGCTTTACACTCGTTCCAAGTGGTAAAAATACCCGGTGTGCGACCTTTCCAAACCACATAATATTTCTTAGCCAAACTAACTCCTTACCAAAACCTAAATACACAAACAGTGAATCAGTACATTAGATGCCACCACGCTATACGTTGCAAGGTCTATCACTCTAAAACAGGTCTAAAAAAGCTGCGTTCATAACTCACGATGCAATCAACTTCGTCTGCAAATTCAAACGCTTTAATACACTCAGCATCGTTCAACGATTTAATCCGATACTCTTCATAGGCAGCCAAACTTTCAAAGGTAAACAGCGCCAAGGCAATATTGTTCGCCCCTTCCGACGGTAAGAAATAACCATTGTGTTGGCCCCCGAATTTAGCGACCAGTGGAATCCACATTTTTGCGTATGCCTCAAACTCATTTACCTTTTTAGGATCAATCACATATCGAACATAACAAGTAATCATATTTATACAGCCCTTAAATAATAGGAGAAACACAAAGCCTAAGTTGACATTGAAGTTGAAGCTCACGAGAAAAGGTAATCAACCGCGACAAGGTTATAGAACAAAAACACCGCCATGCTAACGCCGATCGTTAGTAGCACATTGCCTGTTTTCCAAATCAATAAGCCAGTCACCACCGCGCCTATCAAGTATGGGTTTTCAAGGCTTGGCCAAAATGTTTGTTCAGGAGCAAATACAATTGGCCCCCAAATCGCAGTCAGCACCGCTGGGCTTGAATAGCGCAATAGGCGCCTTGCGGTTTGATTGAGTCGAAGCGGGATTGCAGGCTCAAGAAACAGATACCGACTAAAGAAAACAATCGCAGTCATGAGGAATATCGTTAACCAAATCATCTCTATTTACCCTCCACGATTGGCTTATTGCTATTGTTTCGTTCTTGAAATGACTCGCTGAAAAAGCCCGCTAACATGCCAGCAATCGCTGCAATCATCAGCCCGCCTTCAACATTGTTGACCGACATCGCGACCGAGGTGACCAATGAAACAACCACACACACCACGACGGGTAGAGTTCGGATTAATGGAAAAACCAACGCGATAAACGTTGCGGCTACCGCGAAGTCGAGACCGATTTCATTGAGTGACGGGATTTGGCTTCCCGCGACAATGCCAACAAAGCTCGCGATATTCCAAACAAGGTAAAAACCTCCACCTACACCCGCGGCATACCAACGATTAAACTCTTGCTGAGACTGCCCGCTACAAATCGCGAACAGCTCATCGGTGAGCCAAAATCCGAGTAATAGACGCCAACGCGCAGGAAGATGGCTAATTTTGTCACGCATCGATACGCTATACAGAAAGTGTCTTGAGGTGATGAACAGTGTGGTCAACAACATAGTGCCTAAACCAATACCCGCTTTGAACATACCCGCGGCGACAAGTTGCGCTGAGCCAGCAAATAAAATAGCCGACATCGCTTGCGCTTGAAGTTGATTCAATCCGGCATCTATCGCATATGAACCGGCTAGAATTCCCCAAGGGATCACCGCAATGCTCAAGGGCATTCCCGCTAAAACGCCCTTCCATAACTGTGTTCGTCTATCCATTCTTTCACTATCCATATAGTTCTTTTCTCTTTTCACATTAGCGATTCAATGTAAGAGGAGTTGAGTCGGTTCGATTGTACAAACTTGCTCGATTTCATGCCCCTCTGTTTGCCGCACTTGCCCGTACTTAACACAAGTTGGCCATGCCTTAGCCATGCAAGTTTAGAGCATTTTGATGTATTGCCCCGGCGTGTAGCCATTGGCCTTTTTGAAGTGTCGATGAAAATGGCTTTGGTCGTGAAAGCCACACTCTTGCGCGGTATCTGAAATGGTATGTCCTTGTTTCAATAACTTACGCGAAAGCCTTAACCTAGATTGGATTTGATACGCATGTGGCGGAAGACCAAACTCTTTTTGAAAAGAACGCACTAAGTGAAACGGGCTCAATGCCGCTAACTTAGATAGTTCGTCTAGGGAAACATCGGCTTGTGGAAAATCATCTAAGAACTCTTTAACCAGAACGAGCTGACGCTGAGTTTTACCATCGAGTTGAGGGTTAAGCGGCGATTTTCCATGTCGGCTAATCAGCTTAACCAACATCCCATACATCAAGGTCTCTCTTAACAGGCGATTGTCGGATTCATCGATCGTGTTAAAGACTAATCTCAATTGATTAGCGAGTTCAGGGTCTTCAACAACCGCTCTTGGGAAATAAGGCGCGCCGTAGTTCGGTAGGTTAAGCTCTTGAGTGATCTTGGCAAGTTGTTCTGGGAGTGGATACATTGCTCGATACGCCCAACCGCCTTCAGTAGCGGAGTGACCGCTATGAACTTCGTCGGCATTGACCAAAATAATCGCATCTTGTGGCGCAATATGATGCCCGCCCGTTCGATAGAAACGCTGAGCGCCCTGCTCGATGACTCCCAGCGTGTAGCCCTCATGGCTATGGCGTGAGAAGTTCTGCTTTTCATATTCAGCATTAAGAATTTCAAGGCCGCCGAGTTCTTCCGTTATCTTATATTCGGCCTTTTCTTTAGAGCTTTTCTTGTTCTCCATAACAATTCCCAAGCCTGTTGATTATCGAGCGACTTATCAGTCTACCCTATAGTCTCTTTCAGCTTTTGTACAAAATTGCGCATTTGGCGATTAATGCGCTTTTGACCGAGGAATTAAACAACTCAATAACGCGCTCTAATTGCGAGTAAAGTCATGCTGTTTAGGTACTTGGCGAAGAATTGACAAATCAGTAACTTAATCATGCTCATAATCCCCACCAACTATTGGTAACTGTCCAGAGATATTATGAAGAAAGCCTTAGCATTGATCTTTTTCTTAAGCCTTACAGGCTGCACGCACAATCAATCCAAAGCACTAAGCATGAACTCCTCGTCGGTTAATACATACCCACAATCAATGTCGAACCTGCAACTGTGCGACACCTTATATTACGGGCGCTCGAGTAACCAAACATTGGCGGCCATTGGCAGCGAGTTTAATCGAAGAGGATTGTCGAAGAGTTGGTGTGATACTGAAACCAATAAGCTCTATCTAACAAAGACAATTGATTGGGTAGCTGAACAAGTCGAAGACAAAGAAGATTCAGAGGAAGAAGCGTCTGCCGTTGTGTTGCCTGCGAATTAGAACGGGTTAGCAATGTTGTTTGCTTATTAGCCGAGCTACCTAGTCAGGACTAGCCGAACTTACTTTATTGTTAAGGCACATCATTGATATGTTGTGACACACGAACTAGCTTACTGGTTTTAAAACCCATGCTCTGCGCCCGTTCAATCAGCGAGTCTAAGTCTTGTTTGGTGAACTCTGCAGTGCGATACAAGATCTGTAAGGTATTTTTGGTAGGACCCACCAACAAAGCCTGAGTGTAATCTTCATTCAAGAAAATTACCTTTCTCTGCTTCTCATAAGGGCTATTCGCTTCGACTGAAAACCACGCTTCGGTTTGAGAGCCCTTAAATGTTGCGGCTTGTTCTTTGGTCTTCCACTCATTCTTTTTCGCGTTATAGCCTCGAGTTGTCAGCTTAAGATTACCGTCAGATTCAAATAAAAAGCTAAACGACAAAGAACCGAGCTTTGATTGCAATGGATGCGGGATAAAACAAGCGGAATACCATGTACCAGCGAAGCGTTCGGCATCAAAGTCAGAGGCGGGGATTTTAGACGTAGGTTTACTGCCACGAAACGTAAACAACAGCTTAATCATTAGCATCGCTAATATTTTGTATGTCATGTCACTTACTCTTTATTCGATTGTTATTAGACCCACACCTTCGATCGCATAATCAGTCGACGAATTGGTCTGTTTTTACAAGCTTAGCCAACAAGGTCTGTAACTGCTTGGATTCGTCTTCACTCAACGCACTCTGAAACTGCTCGCTGATACTATCGACCATAGGCTCACAATATTCGGCAAGCTTCTTGCCCTCTTCCGTTAAAGAAAGAAGTTTTACCTTTTTGTTCGTTTCACTCTTGCTGGCCTCAATAAGGTTCAGCTTAATCGCGTTATCAACCAAACGCTTGGTCACAGAGCGATTTCGAAGCAAGTAATTGGTTAACTCTTGCTGAGTGATTTTGCCATGCTTATCTAACACTCGAAGCGCACCAAACATCTCTAGAGAAATGCCCGAAGTGGTGCCCATCTCAGCGGTGACTTGAGCTCGAAACTGTTTGTAAGCAAAGCCCATTAAGAACATAGGATTGCTGTCGAGTGCATCAATTCCGGTGATGGATAATGCTGGTTGATTTTCCATATATAATTCCTTGGCAGACCACTAATAATACCAACACGATGGACATTAACTCTGCACGAAAGTAGGTATCTTGCAAACCAAGATCGGTTGCTGAAACATAGAGTTGCAATGGTAGCATAGTTCCTAACATCGCTTCAGTATGCATACCTCGCACGCCACCACGACTGCCGCTGATCCAAATTGCTATCATGGTCACCAAGCTTGTTAGTCCAATGATATACACCCAATTATAGGAGTGTTGCCCCGCTAACAAGGTTACGAAGACCAACGCCAATGCACAACCACCAACGTGGGCTTGTAAACAGTTTTTCACCACCATTTGATAGTTCATGCGTTCACTTTGCGCAGCCGCAATAATCACAGGCATCATACAGAACGTCGCGGCAATCAAATCGACCATCATCAAAAATGCTAAACCAACTCCAAGCATGACCACATATATCACTCGCTGCTGGTACGTCACAGGAACACTTTGCATTGGCAGCGGCGACATCGCTTTGGGCGGCTTTAAGAACAGCATCACAAATCTCACCACAACCATGGTCGTCACCATGCTCACTGCTATATCGCGAACCCAGTCCGTCATCGGCATTGGGCCATGTTGTGCAAACACAATCACCAAAAACCAATTGAGCAATGGGATGTAGATTTTCCCAAGTTTGGCAGGCGTGTCGGCCCACCTTCTTGCTAAATCAAATACCCATAAACTGATCCCCCAAACCACTGCCGGGTGTGAGGCAAATAACTGATCGACAAGCAGAGCCACACAAGCGACACCCAAGATAGGGAGAAACGCTTTGAGCATACCTCTCACTGAGTAGTCGTTAATCTTGGTCGCCGCCATTACCGGATAAAGAGCGAGGTACGCCGCAACACCTAGCTGTAGCCAAAGTTGAGCCAACATACCCAAAGACACGATAGCGCTGATCCAAGCTACTTCAGACCAGTTAATCGGGCCTCGAACTTCGTTATTCATAATCTGCCTCTTAGGTCGTAAATCGTTATTTCGTCAGTGGGTAGTCAGTTAGTCGATGATTGAAGAGCACAGTTAAACTAGGTAACGAATGCGAGCTAGCACTTCCATCCATGCACTTCCGATCACATCCCAAAACGTCGCTTCAGGCACCACCATCACGCTCACTTTAGAGCCTGAGAACAATGAGTGATCAAGTGACGGCAACGTTACTTGTGTACGCACTTTTTGTTGGTCTCGAATCCAGCGATCATCATTCACGACTTTCGCGAGGCCGCTGTTGTCGCTGCTCGCATCATAGATAGCCAGTTCACGACCTTGAATATTTCCCTCAAACACCTCACCAGGCATTGCATCAAACACCAAACGAACGGTTGTTCCCGCAGTCAGATTTGCACTGCCCTTTTCGTTGAAGTCTGCGTTAATCCAAGCATGCTGGCGATCAACCAAAAACAAAACGGGGCTGCCAGCGCCAACATAGGTTCCTGAGTTAAGGTTGAGATTGCTGATTACGCCATCAACAGGCGCGACGATTGTCGTTTTGCCCAAATCCAATTGCGCCAGTTCAACGCGAGTTCGAGCAACAGCCAAAGCACCGTTGTCGCTGCTTTTCTCAAGCTCAGCTTTTATCTGCTCAATATCGGCTTGCGCAGCTTCGACGGCTTGCTGTCTTACAATCGTGTCCGATCGGCTATCGTCTAGCGTTTCTTGGCTAACAAGTTTTCTCGAAATCAATTGCTGGTTACGCTTCAATTTTCTCTCGGCATTCAGAGCTTCGTGTTGGCGCTGACGTAACGTCGCTTCCGCGCCATGCAAGTGCTGCTTGTTTGCTTCATAGCTTTGCTCTGCTTCAACCAAAGCCGCTTCAGCCTGAGTTAACGCCAATTCAAAACGAGTTGGATCTAAGCGAACTAGCAGTTCCCCTTTTTTTACATCCTGACCATTCTTAACAGCCAACTCCACCACTGGCGCCGACACTTCTGCAGCAATACGGCTGGTTGGAATGTGCAATTGAGCTTGAGTTGTGAACGGCGCAAGGTTGTCACTTGCCACCAAGAAAAGAGCAAACAAGGCACTGGTGCCAAGTGTTAGATAGAGCATCCATTGATACGCTTTATTAGCCATAATGTTTCACCTGCAACAAAATAATGCGCTCATTGTATTGATTTTTGTTTCAGATGCAACATAAATCAAAGGTGAGTATCTTAAAGATCTTGCGAGAAGTACAGCAAGCTACTGTTTATGAAAGATATAAATAGAAATTTAGATAAGAAAAAGTCGTGTAGTTAGTTTGGGAAGCAAGAGTTCCAGAAGTTATCTAATGCCTTTGCTCACAATGATATGCATTAACATTGATATTCTTTAACATTTGATTAACCAACTTATCCATTAAAACTATAAGGAAATAAAAATGAAGTGGATATTTGTTGTATTCGTCAGTGTTTTCTCAGTATTTACTTACGCAAAAGATTGGAAGCAAATCCGATTTACGGTGGAAGGAGCATACCCACCATTCAGCTGGACAACGCAAGATGGTGAATTAGAGGGGTTTGAAGTCGATTTAGCCAACGCCTTGTGTGTCGAATTAGAAGTAAAATGTATCATCTCAAAAACTGACTGGGACGGGATTATCCCTTCGCTTTTAAGCCGTAAAAACGATGCAATTATAGCGGCTATGACAATTACCGAAGAACGTGAAAAGAAAGTTAACTTCACGATGCCTTACGCTAAAGTTCCCACTCGTTTTGTCATGGAAAAAGGGCGTGAAATCAATATGGATGACGGCAGCTTAAATGAACTAACAATTGGAGTTCAGCGCACTACCATTGGTGACAAATACCTTTCCGAGATCTACCCAAATGTAGATATCAAGCGTTATGGATCATTCGACGAAGCCTTTACCGATTTACTCAACGGGCGCCTAGATAGCGTGTTTGGTGGTTCTATGGGACTCAATACGGGCTTTCTTGAAACGGAGCAAGGTAAGGACTACCACTTTACGGGTCCTAAATTTACAGAAGAAAAATGGTTCGGGCGTGGTATTGGTGTCGCGGTACGAAAACAAGATAATGAACTCAAAGATCTTATTGATGACGGTATCCAGCGCTTGATCGACAATGGTCAGCATCAAAAAATCGCAAGTAAGTATTTTTCATACAGCATTTACGAATAGTTTGGTATGCAGTGTGGACTAAACTAATTGCGAACTGTGTTCACTTTAGAAAGCATCAGATAGCAAAAAGCCGCTCATAAAGAGCGGCTTTTTTAAGGTGATGCTTGCAACAAGTTAGAAATTTATAGCACACTGGATACCAATCCAATTAAGCCTTTGATTTTATTTAATTTTAAATAGGTATCAGATTAGTACATATGGCTATCACTATACTACCGTTGAAATCGGTTAACCGTTGTGCGGTAACTGCTCGCTTTAACTGGTTTCAAACCCTGCTTAACTCTCGATCGATTGAGATCATCCACAAGCTTCAAGAAATCATTATGCGCTTGCGTATAGTTCACTCTGATTTGTTTTAATGAGTGGTCCCTAACAACCTTCAATAAAAGCCTCTCAACCTCATCATCCAAATATTGTGTTCGATTACCCTTACGCGCGTGAGCAGGTTTCAAGGCTTTCTTTTGCCAACCTGATTTCACGTACACACTGACCCACTCTGCTAGCGTTCGCCAGCTTGGTGGATTTGCATCCTCAATAGTTTCAGAAAATGTAGCAAGCCACGGAACCAGTCGCTTTTCGGTATACGCCGGAACATCAGAGTCCAATACTCCCCTTACGTACGCATAGCGCCTTTCCATTGTTTTTTCGTATTCTAACTCTCGGCTCGCTTTCTGGGACTTAGCCTTTTTGCCTACAGGGTTAACAAATACCGTTTCAGGGAGAGCATCTTTAATGACAGCAACCAACAGGCCTTTTTGTATATGGGATTCTAATTGGCGTGTTGCAAAGGAAAAGTGCCCACCATGCTCGATGTCTTTGATGGTAATTTCAGTTCGGCTCACATCACTTACCTGATAATGAGAACACTTGCCGCCTCGATAGCGCTTCACAAGAATAAGATTAGGGTCGCTAAAGTTCATTGTTCATCCCGTTATAAGGCTACAAAAATAAACAACCAGATGGTCACTTTCTGAAACGCTGCAACGTAGTTTCATAACTGCTCGGAGTAAGCATCGGTAGCCCTTCGTTGCATCGACGCTCATTCAGCCGTTCCATTCGCTCAATAAAATCTCGATGTGCTTTGCCTATATTAACTCTCACTGAAGACCTAGCATGCTCAACGATAACCTGAGATAGTAATTGATCTACTTCAGGGGGCAGTCGATTGGAGTGATTACCTTTATTATGATGACGTGAGAGCAGCGACGCTTTTTTCCATCCCGATTCATTAAACGCTTTAAGCCATCGGGTGAGTGTTTTATATGATGGTGGGGATTCATCTTCGATTTCTGCTGCTACCTTGCTAATCCAAGGTGTTAACCGATTTGCTGACAATGCAGGAAGATCCGAATCCAGTACTTTGTGCACATAGAAATATCGACGCTCTACCTCCATTTCATTCGCTGCTTTCTTGCCAACGGCTACAGGTTTTGTTTTCTTTTTAACAGCATTGATGAATAAAACGTCAGGAACATTATTTTTGACCGTTGCGATAAGAAGGCCGCTGTTAATGTGGCTTTCTAACTGCGCTCGTTTAAAGCAAAAGCATTCGCCATGTTCTATATCCTGTAATGACACGCATTCGGTATCAAATGAATTCACTTGAAAATAGGATTTCTTTCCGCCACGAAAACGCTTAACAAGAATAAGCTCAGGATCTCGAAAATTCATGACGTCTCCTCTTTTCTAAACGAGTAGCTTCCACATCATGCGGCTGCAAGCCTTCATTTAAGGTATACCCTAATTCAACAAACTCATCGCTTCTCAATAATGTTCATTTAGAGTGGATAAACACTTTAAATGACACTATGTTCAATAAGTCTAGATGCTAAATGAGCAAATTCAATGAGCAAGGTCGGCTACGCACGAGTTTCCACTACAGAGCAATCATTAGATCTCCAGATTCAGAAACTCACGGAAGCAGGTTGTATCAAAATCTTCTCTGATACTTCGACGGGGTCAAACATCAAACGTCAAGGTTTGGTGGATCTAATGGAATACCTAAGAGCCGGAGACACTCTCGTCATTACAAGAATCGATCGCATCGCCAGGTCTGTTCTAGATTTGCAGCAGATGGTCAAAACCTTTAACGAGCAGCAAATCCTACTGACCGCTTTAGAACAACCTATCTCAACAGATTCAGCATCCGGCAAAGCGTTTCTCGATATGTTGGCCGTCTTTGCCGAGTTTGAATTAAACATTCGCAGTGAACGTCAACTTGAAGGGATCGCGGCAGCAAAAGCCGCTGGAAAATACAAAGGTAGGAAACCACTCTCGAACGCAATAAAGCAACAAGTCATCAGTATGCATTCTGAGCATCAAAAAATTACACAGATCTCTAGTATGCTAGGCATTTCAAGAAACAGCGTATACAAGATACTTAACGACAACCGCAGCGATTCTTGAATGGTATGAATACTCTTTTAGCTATTGCGCTGGCAGCAACTCAACAACATTGCATTCTAAGGCTTGTGCCAAGCCATAGACTTTTTCGAGTGTAATATTCACTTCACCACGTTCAATGCGGCCAACGTAACTTCTATCTATATCAGCAATGAGCGCGAGTTTATCTTGAGAGATGCCTTTTTCTTTACGTACCTCACGTAATTTCGAGCCAAATTTAACCGCTAAGTCTTTCATTTTTAATCCAAGCTAAAATGAAAACTATCCTTACTTGCGGCATATAAAGCCACGGACTATAATCCGCATTTAAAATCCCACTCGAAATTTCGGTAAACAAAATGTCCAGTAAACCAATTCACCTAATTCCGTTTCTCTATCAAATTCTCATTGAGGATCAACTTGATGATTTTTCTGTATTAGAACTTAGGGATCGGTACCTGGCTCTCGCTGGTTCTACGTTAGATAAAGCTGCAGCAAGACGACTGGTGTACCGACATATCCTACGCCTAGAAAATAAACAGCTACTGTGTAAAGTAAGCGTTAAAGGCACCAAAAAAGTGACGTATCAAAAGACTGAGCTGTTTTCAAAAACAACCTGGGAACTCTCGAAAAACAACAGCACTATCAAAGTCAGCGAAAACCATAACAGCTCTTATGAAAGCAAATCAAATTCGCCTAAAACGGTTCTTCAAGAAAGATTAGAGCAATGTGAAAGTGACTTTTTAGCCTGCTTACATGAGTTTGAAACCTATCAAGGTCTTAGTTCTGAGTTCCCTCATTTAAAAGAAGGCTTACATGATGTAAGGAGCAAGACCAAGATTCAAAGTTCGAAATTGGTTGGTCAGATAAGAGCAATTAAAATGGCATTAGCACTATCATGATAGCTTTGCGCCAGTGGCAATCAGAGTGCGTCGAACTGGCCCTGCATCACTATCAGAAAGGTCAGTCTCACTTCCTCTGTCTTGCAACGCCTGGGGCTGGAAAGTCAGTCATGGCGGCAGAAGTTGCCTCTCGGCTACTTGAACAAAAAGCTATCGACTTTGTCCTTTGCTTTTCACCTTCAACCGCCATATCGCAGGGATTAGCCTATACCTTTAAGAATCACCTGAACTGTCGTTTTGATGGCGCGATTGGAGCGTTAGGTGCCTCGTATACCTATCAAGGTTTGCAGTACTTTGATGACTACTTTTGGTCTTTGCTACAAACTCACCGAGTCCTGGTTGTCCTTGATGAAATTCATCATTGCGCGGGGCTCAACATGACAGAGGCAAACGCATGGGGTGAAAAAGTTATTCAACACATACAATCCCACGCTCGATACACACTTTCATTAACTGGTACGCCATGGCGTTCTGATAAAGCACCGGTAAGCCTATCAAGCTACAACATCAACACGGCTGAAATTGAATGTAACTACGTCTATGGGTTGAGCCAAGCGGTTAAAGATAAAGTATGTCGCTTACCCAGTATTGTCTTAGTCGACAACGAAATGATCACTGCAAAATCTAACGATTCAGAAACTCGCCACTTCTCATCCATCCGTGAATATCTGGATGAACCTTTTGGCTACTATCAAAGTATCATCACCGACGATACCTGCATAAGATACCTGATAAAATTAGGCTTAAAGAAGCTAGATGCGATTCAGGAAAAGAAACCAAACGCCGCAGGGTTAGTGGTAGCGGCATCTGTTGAGCACGCGATAAGAATACACTCAATGCTTTCCGAAGAGTTTAATAAAAAGGCGGTTCTTGTCACTTACAAGCATGACGCCCCTTCAGGGATCATCGATGACTTCAGAAGCAGCGATTCCGATTGGATAGTGAGTGTGGGAATGATTAGCGAAGGGACAGATATCCCTAGGCTTCAAGTGTGCTGCCACCTTAGCAAGGTTAAAACAGAGCTTTACTTCAGGCAAATCTTGGGGCGTATTCTCAGGATAAACAAAGGGATAAACCAAGAAGCGTGGTTATATACTTTTGCCGAACCCAACCTAGTGACTTATGCCAACCGAGTCGCAGAGGAGATCCCTTTGAACGATGTAGTATTTCAAGAACACATGCCCCATAACAACGCTGCATTTTCAGAAATTCATAACACGCGGATACCAAACTACTCAAGCATAAAAAGTTCAGGCACCCAGATTTCATGGGGCGAAACACAACTAACTAAAACTGAACAAAAAGCAGCCACCTTATCTAACCACAACTCTGAAGAACAGTGCCACTACTTCGACGTAGTGGGTGATTTTAGACAACAAATTGTTGATGTGTTCCGTTTTCAAAACCCATGAATCGCTTAGTAATTAAGATACGACAGAATCCCTTGGTGATCACACCACGTAGCGGCGTCGTTCAACTCATTTATGGACAAAAGTTTGTCAACGGTTTTGCTAAATTAGCAAATTACGGATTAGTCTACGTACTGCAAATTGCTTTTCTAGCTCTATGCGTTTATAGTCTTCACCAGTTTGAGGGAGTAGCTATTTTGCTTTGCTAGCATTGCAAAAGGTTGTGTCAACATATTTGACCAGACGTCATGGTGCAACCAGTAGTTTTTAGTACCTACCCAGCGAGACTCGAACAACTTACACACTTTATGCGAGGGCTAAGTGTGGGGTTGTTCGTGTTTGTTATAGGCCCTCTGAATACTTATTCTATGACTGTTTTTTTACTCCCATCGTTAGCGTTATCAATCGGCTTAGTTTTAGTGGCATTCAGTGCAGATCGGCTTATTTCTGCATCTGCAACCTATGCCAAGCATTGCAACATATCATTGATTTTTATAGGTATGACTGTTGTTGCGTTTGGAACATCGGCCCCCGAATTACTCGTATCCGCCGTTGCTGCTTTAAATAATGCAGGAGAGTTGGCTGTAGGCAATGGTATTGGTTCTAATATTATTAATATTGGTCTTGTGCTTTCCATTGCTGTGTTAATGGCTCCCATCCAAGCTAACAAGCGCTTTATCAAAAAAGAGTTTCCGATATTGGCAGGATCAATGCTGATCTGTAGCGCACTGATGTCCACAGGAAAGCTAAATATTACAGACGGTCTATTATTGGTGATTTTTCTAGCCGTATACTGTTTCTATTTAGCTAAGTCCGTAAGACAAGGTGAGGTTTCTGAAGATGATCTCGAGTTCTTGCCATTAACTAAAAAACGAGCCGGGTGGGAAAGTTTAGTGATGTTGTTACTGCTGTTAACCTCATCGCGGTTAATGGTCTGGGGAGCGGTTAACTTGGCTCAACTAGCTGGTTTGAGCGAGCTTACCATTGGATTGACTATAATTGCATTTGGGACAAGCTTACCCGAACTGGCGGCTGCGATTGCTGGAGTGCGCAGAGGAATGTACGACATTGTATTTGCCACTGTAATAGGCTCGAATATTTTCAATTTATTGGGAGTAATCGCTATACCTTCGATAGTAGGTCAAGAGTTGATCATTCCAGAGCAAGTCGTAAGCCGAGATATTCCTTACATGATTATTTTAACAGGGGTATTAGGTGTAATGCTTGCTGTTCCCTTGCTTAAATCACAATCATCGAGTAACAAACAAGCCACTTACACTCTTCATCGTTGGGGAGGTACTTTGCCATTAATGATATTTATAGCTTACCTAACAAAAGTAGCTAATTCGGCATTTTAGGACCTCGAAGAACATAGTTTCGAATTCTGTTAACTAACATCCGAAAGACAACATTCACCTTTATATCCTCCCCAACAGTTAATGCTGTTGGGAGATAATCTTACTATTTCTGCCAACATGTTTAGGTTCAATACCCAGAGTGTTTATCCGTTTCTAACATTAGAAAATTTTGGATAATCTCAGCAGACTCGCTTAACGAAGAGCAATTACTCTAAGTGAGAATGGGGCAAAACCTTGTTAGGTGATCCGGTAACCGTTAACTCAACTCACTTCCGGGCAAAGCGTCGTCCACAGCCCTACTTCCCCCACACTTAGATTAATTTAAGCACCCCATTCACATAACCTCGCTGGTAAACCTCTATGCCATTTTCATCTTTAACTTGCCCCGTCGGCATCACAACCCATCTTTTTTCATCCATAAACTCGTCAGAAATGGCAAACCGCAGAGCCTCCACTTCTATTGGTGTCAGCTGATTTGAAGTAGCCGCCACCTGAGGCTGAGATTTAGTAGTCCGGTCTATGACAATATCGGCATTCGCTTTTAATACGTTAAGCTGGTCTCTGTATTTGTTCCTCTCCGCAATTAACGAACCGACAACCGCTCGAATGACTGGATCATCGATAGACTCCAGTATGCGTTGGTCATTATTGTTGAGAAGCTGCTTTTGACGCACCGAGAGTGGCTTCTTACGAGTCGTTCCCGAATAGGCTGCCCACGCATCAATCAATTGCTGAAAATGCTTTCCTGTTCGATTACGAATGGTTTGTGTCGAAGGTCCACCTTGTTCTTGAGATAACTTTCCAATCGTGACAATAGAGAAGTCCAATGACTTCATCTGGCTTTGTTGTTCTAGAATTTGGTGCAATGTTCTTAGCGCTGTCGTTGTGCGGGCTGTTGCTCTTGAGCAAAGCTCTTCTAATACGATATGTGGATCAACGGGGCTAGCCATTTTTAGTCACTCCAACTTTGTTTTTCGATAAATCGGCAAGACGTAAAATATTAATTCCGGTTTGAGATTCAATAGCTTTAACCCCAATCTCCAACAAACCCGCGTCTTGTAAATACGTTTCCGTATCAAGATACGATGCGATGAGACCCATCGCTTTGGTTTTATCAAGTTCTCCTGTCGCTTTGAGCATGGCATTAATCATTGCATTGCCCGCTAACAGTTGCGTTTCATCATCAAGTTGCATCAAAAATGGCATGTAACCCGATTGCATTAGCATTGAATTCAACTTGTTTGAACGATGAGTGATCGCGGGTGTTTTTCTTAAATCATCCCGCAGATCGGCGTAAACTTCTGCGTCATCACACAGTTGTATCAATTGCCTAAATTCAGAGTCTGTATCTAGAAAGCTAAAGAAGGGAGAGATCTCGGCATGTGAGCCCATTGCGACGACTTTATCCGCTGTATCTTCTGGCAGGCGCTGCTCTTCGATATTAATGAGCTTACGAATGATCTGAAAACACGCGACTAAGTCTTTACAGTATTCATCCGCACCAATTTTTTGCTTTTCAATGCGTCGATCTATTTGATGCAAATACTCGTATTTTTTGAAAGGCTCATTATTCACCTCACAAAAGTACTCTTCATCCAACAACTCAGCTTGCTCAGCTTCTAATTCTGCTGCGATTTTGGCTGATTCAGAGGCGTGATAGCTAAGGTTGTTAAAGTGAGCGGTTAATGAATGGATGTATTTGATGTCGGTGATAAACCAGCGACAACGGACGCAATTTTCAATTCCATGAGGAACAGGGCCATACAAGTCCGCTTGATTACGATTCGCTTTTTTTAGTTTTTCACCACCATTCCAGCAACCTGCAATTGAAGTGTTTTCCACAAGGGGCGTGGTATTCCCTCCTGCTAAACAAATACCTATCGCTTTTTCCTGCCATCCTGCGGGGTTCCTCACCCTTAGTACCGTGCGCAGCGACTCAATATCTGTATAAGCGGATTTTAAGCCGATCTGCTCTATCGATTTATTGACCAAAAATGAATGCAAGCTTGCGTCGTTTTGTTCTTCAATTTTGCTTTCTGCCACCTGCATTTTTTTCGCCATCATCACAGGCGAGATCTTAGTGTAATGCATCGTCATGATGAGCCTACTGTGACCCACCAGTAATTTGGATAATACCGGCGCGGGGATTTCCCCTTCGATGGTGTAGCAAGTGATAAGCGAGACACGTAATGAATGCAGTGGGAAGAACGTCTTACGATGATTGGTAGGGTCAATAAAATTAACTTTACTACCGTCCGTTAATTTATGGTCATCTTCATGAACATCCTGTTCGAGTTGCGCCATTAAATTAACCCAAAGTGTATTCAAATACCCTTGGGTTATCGGCAATTTCTTTTCACTATTTATGGTGGCGGCGGCATTGCGGAACAAAAAACAAATGTTGCCAATTTCATTGCGCTGAATATCAGTTTTTGTGCTTCCAAAATGTTTGTAATCAAGCTGATGAATAGAGGTTGCTTCCGTAATAGGGTTGTATTTCTGTTGCCAGTTGCGCAGTTTTTCTAGCCAATATAAGACCTCTTCATGCTGCCAAGGGATCACATAGCCTCGCGTGATTTCATCCTTATTCTTATCAGCGGTCTTATTAGTATTAATGTAAAGACCTGTCATCACATCGCCAATGTCTGGTGTGATGATTCGGTGAAATACACCTTTTTGCCAAGGGTGCTTTTCACTGCCTTCAACAAAATCATTCATTTCGTTAGCAACCCAACTTCCACTTTCGTAGCGCCACGTATCGGCTTCACCAGAATCAAGCATACGAACCTGAAAAGTACGTAATGGAAGTTGCAATTTTAGGTACAGTGCCATTGCGCGAACGGGGGACCAAATCACATAAAAATGCTCACCTTTCTTAAACGGTTTTAGCACTCCATCAATTCTAATACTGCGAGGCTTATCTACTTTGATTTTCCGCCATACAAAATCAGGGTCATCTTTATCAATGACAGAGCCGTCAACAATAAACCAGTCTCTTTGATGCCGGCCATTCAATATAAATGCGTCACTTTGCTCAATCGCCCATTTCCAGTCTGAAAAGTTTCCCCTTTCAATCGGACAAAGAGTTTTTCGCAACCGTTTAATGTAGGTATAAGGTAAAGCGTTGTAGACCGTTTCTTGATTTTTAACTGGATTAGACCCTTTTTGAAAAGGGTTCTTAAACATGGCAACCAACTCACCATCATCATCCGGTTGAGAATAATAGGTGGTTATCACCCAATCGATAAACGAGCACACCTCATTGTTTTGTCGAACCCTGTAGCCTTCCGACAATTCGAATTGACCGAGAAACTGATCATAATCTTGCGGACCCATTTCGAAAAACTCGACGGGATCAATAATAAATTTCGGAACTAAGTATTCATCCAAAAACCGGTCCAATGCATTCTTCTTATGATCAATGCCATACTTCTTTTGATGCAACCACGTCGCCGCAACCTCTCGCCACGTATCCCAACCCGAACCATTCTTTTCGGTGAACCAATTAAATTCATAGTCTATTGATTTCATTTAGTTCGTTTCCCAAATTTTGGCGCTTTACCTGAAAACAAACCGTCGGGATCAATATCTTCGAACCCAGATTCCATAATGGTTTCCCAACTCAGTTCAACATCTTGCTTGAAGTTCGCATACTGCTGACCATCAAGCTTCTGCGTGGCACGCTCGCAAGCAAGTGTGACATCACGGACGCCTGGTTGGGTGTAGATCGACTGAGATAATAGAGAAGAGTGATGCAGTGCTTTCTTAATGAATCGCACATCTACCCCTGCATTAGACATGCGTCTTCCATAGGCATGGCGATGTCCATGAGGTGAACGACCTTCTGGCTTCGATGCAAGTTGACCTATTCTGCCCATACCCGCCGCATAGCTTTGATTGAAAGCATTTAGCGTTAATGCGTTACCTAGTTGCCGTCTAGAAAAAGAAACAAAAGCGTAAGGGTGATTGCGCTGAATAGGGAGCAAAGCAAATAAATATTGCTGCCATAAATAAGCAAACACTTCCCCGTAATAAGAGGGAAACCAATGAAGTTGAATATAGTTATCATCGTGATCGACCACTTTGGTTTTCCAACCAACTCTGGCGGTACCCGTGAGTTTATTGCGTGGTGTTAGGTGATACTTTTCAGCAAGGTAAGCCGAACGCGTACTTTGTCGTTTTCTACCGACCCAATGATTCGGTGCCTTGCCATCTTCAGGATGATATAAACGAACGGTAACACTATCAGAGTTCATTGGATCAAGAAACACATCATCAACCCACAAATGCAGAGCATCACTCTCTCTAACCCCAGCCCCGTGCATCAACAGCAAAATCAGCTGATCGCGAATGGCAATTCTGGAGTCTCTCGCACTGCCGACACCGTCGATAAAAAAAGATTTAAATAGCTGTTCTGGAAATGAAATCGCGTCTCCGTCCACTTTAATTACGTCTTTCTTCCCACGAACTTTCCTGACCTTTTTCAATAATTCGGGAAGTGCATTTTTTTTTATATGGCCAAGAAAATTGTACTGATTTCTCTTGTGCCACGCGGCGTAATTGAGTCGCTCTTGGTGGGTGGTTGCTTCTTCAAAGTCGTTAAGACTGCTTGTATTTTTATGGATAGAGAGCCAATCCGTTAATCCATTCAATGCAGATAAAAGCTGATTAACGTTGGAGACGGATCGAGGTAACCAAAACAAACCTGATGAATCAAACCCTACTTTGTCGATGGTCCCCGATGATAGCCGTTGTACAAAAGATTGAAATAGAAGGTTCGGTTCTGAGAATAACCCACGATTGACCTCCATGTATTCCAGTAATAACTGGCATGCAAACACAACTCGGTTCATCCAAGGAAGGCTTTTTATATGAGATTGGCTAATAACGTAATCAAGCAAAGGTTCAAATACGCCCTGTTCAGTAATAAGAACAGGAATATTGAGCATTAACCCTGAGTGATCAATCTTGATTTGAGCTTGAACTTTAACGATCGCAGTCATTCAACACCATATCAAACTAAGTTGGTATTAGTAGGTATAGTATATTTTTTGCTATTGATCTAACGACAAAAGCCAGAGTTAGGAATTTCCTAGCTCTGGCTCTGGATCAAACAAACACATGTCCAACAGCCCATAAATAAATCAATAACTTATTGTGTAAGAAAACCAGATGATGTCAAATACTAGCACCAAAAGGTGTCACATTTGGGTGAAAGGCAATATTGATCTCTTCAGCATGTAAGAAAGTTACACTACATTCTCGTATTGTTAAAAGGCTAACGACAGAATCGCTTAGTGATCACATAGAGTTTGATCGATCTCTAGCAAGCTTTTGGACAATTCCGTTTTAGCGAAATTGCTAATTCAGCAACACATGGATCATTAAAAGTATGGCAACGTCACTTAACTAACCCACTCAATCTTTATTAATGGAGCAGGCCAGTTCATCTTATGCGGGATGCACATTAGTTCAAATCAGTTAGCTCAAACTCACTAAATTCAGCAAAGTTGGGCACAGTGATTCTGCCGCTAAAGGTGTAAAGCATAACGCCTTGCTCGTGCCCTGATAGTGCGGCAGTGCTTATAATTGACTGCCATGTGTCGTTATCTTGCGTTCGATAATAAGCGCGAACTTTAGTGTCGCTTCTTTCAAGCTTTACCGATACTGTCGACTCACCGAATAATAAGCGATGTTTAATATCAGGCTGACCATTTTGTTCTACAACAAACACCAGCGATCGCGCACCCATAAACATCTCTTTACTGATTTTTATATAGTTATCATTGTCCCAGTAAATCCCTAGTCCAGCCTGCTCGAAACTGAGGTTCGGATCTAGATTAATCGTCACCTCCGCGCTGTATTCTGGCTTGTCTACCGGATAAATAAAGATGTTTTTTACATCATTAGCGCCAGCACCAAAGATATTGCCCTCTTGAACTTGCATTGTAAGCACTTCATTTTTAAACGACCAGTGCTCTGGGTTTTCATTTTGAATCGTCCAATTATCTAGATTGTTTATCATTGCGCTGTTCCTTACTATTAGATCATACGTTGGCGGAGTTGATAGAAAATATCGTCAAGATTGCCAAGATTTTGCAGCTTAATTCGGTCTAGTTCTTTTTGTACGCTGTCATACATAAGCTGATTTCGCATATCACTCAGTGTGGCGTAATAGTGCATGCGGCGACCTAAAACAAAGTTATTCTGGTCGTTTTCACTCATCATCATAAAGTGCTCAATGGTGCGCAAAAATGTCTCTTTATCTTGTGGTAATTGTCCATTAAGTTCCGTCAATACATTGATGCCATGGAAGTTGCCATAATTACCCGTTATGCCGTCTAGCTTGCTGATAAGCTGATATTGTTCTTCAAGCATCTCTCGCTCTGTTAGTGGTGTAAATTGGCCGTTTTGTACTAACTCATCCAATTCAGTTCCCGATTTAACCGCCAGCGAGAGTATGCGAATTTCGTCTGGGTTGATTTGATTCAGTAGCTCGGCCGTTGCTGCGATATGTTGCTCTGACAGTTCTTTTCCACCTAAGCCAAGGATAATGAAGGTCATCATTTTCATACCCGCTTGCTTGGCATATTCGGCTGACTTCAAGATTGATTTCGGGGTGATCCCCTTTTTCATCAGTTTTAGAACCTCGATAGATCCCGACTCCATACCGCAGTAAAGCATGTTTAGCCCAGCATCGCAGATTGCTTTCATCTCCGCTGGCGATTTTTTAGTCATGGTCTGCGCCCGGCCATACGAGCTGATCTGTTTAAGCTCCGGAAAAGCCTCTTTCAGTGTATTGAGCACGTCAAGTAAGTCTTGGGTTTCCATGGCGAATGAGTCGCCATCTTGCAAAAAACAGCTATCAAAGGTTCTGTTTTTATAAAACGCCCTCGCCGCCCAGATATCACGCTTAATATCTTCAACCGGACGAATAGAGAACTCCATGCCTTCAAAAAGGGTGCAGAACTTACATTTATTCCACGGGCACCCTTGTGTGGTTCTGATAAGCAAACTGTCTGCTTCTGATGGTGGGCGTATTGGGCCCTGTTGAAAATGTATCTGTGACATGGCTATTTATCCAATGAATTGAAATTGATTTGGCCATCCTACGGCAAATTTTACACGGTAAAAACGCGGTATTATTTGAATTATTATCAAAAACAAATAGATAAACACCGTGCACATCACCACACAACGCGATCTAATTCCCTCATTATGGTCAGACTTAAAAATCAATTCTCAAACTAAATTTGATAATAAATCAATTTCTAGACTGTTTTTACTTTGCAATAATCACCGTAATATACACCCAAACCAACAGCGCAGCACACCATCAGCTGCTTCAACTCCATACAAAGGAACACACTATGACTAAGCTAACTATCGTTGCAAACATCGTGGCCAATGAAGACAAAATCGAACTGGTAAAAGCAGAGCTGTTGAAATTAATCGACGTCACTCGTGCCGAAGACGGTTGCATCAACTATGACCTCCACCAAGACAACGAAAAACCAGCACACTTCACTTTCTACGAAAACTGGGTATCACGTGAACTTTGGCAAGCACATATGGGTAATCAACACCTTGCCGATTATATGGCAGCAGCTGAAGGCTGTGTGGCTAGCTTCGTTGTAAACGAAATGACCCAAATCGCTTAAGCCAACTTTGTATACCCCCTTATTTGAGTCAATGGCTTTAAAAGTTTTTTGCTCAAATACACTTGTTTTCATCTACGTATTTTCTTGGTTTACATATCATGATCACAGACCTTTGGTTTTATGTTGCAGCGATACCTGCCGTTTTTTTCTATGGCATGGGCAAGGGAGGGGTCGGCGGTATTTTGGGGATGCTATCGGTACCTTTGATGGCGATGAGCGTGTCGCCAGTTCAAGCCGCTGCGATTTTATTACCATTATTGTTTGGTATGGATTTAATGGCGCTGTTTTACCACCGCAAGAACTGCAATTACGTCGAGCTAAAAAGTATGATGCCCTTCGCTATTTTGGGGGTGATGAGTGCTGCTTATTTTATGGGTAGTCTGTCAACATCTGTAGTTGAACTTATCATTGGGGGGCTGGCTTTGGTCTTTTTAACACAAAAGTTTCTGCTAAAGCAGGTTCAATTTAGCCACCCGATAAAGGGCTATGCCTTAAGTATGTTGTCTGGGTTTTCCAGTACAATTGCCCATGCCGGTGGTCCGCCTGCAAGCATGCATCTACTGCCAAAAAATCTGCCGAAAGAACAATTAATCGGCACCAGCGTAGTATTTTTCACGGTGCTTAATTTTATTAAGTTGATCCCATACAGCTATATGGGGCTGCTCGATATGCAAAACTTGATGACCTCGTTAGTTTTGGTGCCGATTGCGTTTTTAGGGGTTAGAGCCGGTGTGTGGATGGTGAATATCATCTCTCAAGAGTTGATTTACAAGATAAGTTATAGCGTTCTGTTTCTTACGGGAACAAAGATGCTCTATTCCGGCCTCACGGCACTTTAAATGCGATTTTAAAACCTCTTTTTCTTTTATCATAAGGTCACGTTATGTCTAACATTATCAATCTCGGGATTACCGATTTATCTTTTCATCGCGTTACTGCATCGATAGTTAGCCATGTCTTAACTGATATGGGTTTTCAGGTGGAACGTGTCTACGCACCACATCAAGAAAATTTCCAAAATCTAAAAGTGGGCCGTATCGACATGCTCTCTTCTGCCTGGTTACCTTCAAGCCACGGTATCTATAAATCCGATGTTGAAACGGTAGAGCCTTTGTTAGAGTTAGGTTTGCACTATAAACCGTACGCTCTATGGGGGGTGCCCGATTATGTACCTGAGGAGGTTGTTTCACAAATCAGTGACCTATTAAAACCAGAAGTCGTTAAGCGCACCAACAAACACATTCAAGGTATTAACCCAGGTGCTGGCATTACCCGATTCTCTATTGAAATGATGGACCAATATGGATTAAGCGATGTGGGTTATCATTTTCACTCTGGTTCAGAAGAGGATTGCTTTGGTGCCTACGAGCGTGCGGTTGAAAATAATGAGTGGGTTATTGTGCCATTGTGGAAACCACAGTTCTTGCACCACCTATTTACTATCCGTGAATTAAAAGAGCCCAAAGGATTATTGGGTAGCGTTGATCGCGCCATATTATTACTTCGACAAGAAAGATCAATCGTATTTACCCCAGCACAGTTGGCACAGCTAGATCAATTGCGCTTTTCAAATGAAATCATCGCAGAATTGGATTACAAGGTTTGCCGTGCGGGATTAGCGGTTGATGATGTGACTCGTGAGTGGTTGGACAACCATCAGTAGTTAAGACCATCACCGCTTTACTGAGGGCTGGCAATTTCCACGCCCTCACAACCTCAACAGTTAACCCAATAGAATCCCTTTGTCCTTCATTTGGATTAGAATCTGTTCGGTCTTTTCTCTAAGCATATCCCTTATTAGGCGGACGGTTGGGGTAATAGATTGTCGGCTTGGGCATATTAACCAAAGCTCAGTGGAAGTCGGTTTATAGTCTGCCATTACATTGACCACTTTCCCTGTTAGCAAGTCATCGGCCATATCGAGGCAAGACTTGATTGCTACCCCTTTCCCCGCCACACACCAGCGCCGAACAAGATCGCCATCATTAGATGCTCTGTTACCTTTCAGTTTTACCTTAATGTCCTCTTTTCCATCATTAAACAACCACTCATTTTGCAAAATATCATGTAACTGGTAAAACAGGGCATTATGTTCAAGCAGATCATCTGGCTCGGATGGAGTACCGTATTTTGCTAAATACTCCGGGCTGGCGCACAACAGCCTTGGCACATCACAAATTTTAAAACCGTACATACTCGCATCGGTTGGTGAGCCATAGCGCAGCGCCATATCAACAGAATCTCGATAAAAATCGATGTTGCTGTCACTGATACTGGAGCGAAGTGAAACGTCTGGGTAGTCCAACAAAAATTCATCAAGCCAAGGTGTGACCACATTTCGGCCCAAATCAGACGAAAGGGCGATGCGGATCTCTCCATCAATAATCCCTAGCTCTTCACGCATGTTCATTTTGGCTTTTTCAAGCATCTGCAACGCCTCTTCACACTGAGGCAAATAACGCTCGCCGGCAGAAGATAAGCGTAAATGACGAGTCGTTCGTACAAATAATTCAGCCCCTAATGATGCCTCAACACGTTTCACCGCCGCACTTGCCGTTGCCGTGCGCATATCCAGATTTGTCGCAGCAGCAGTGATGCTGCGAAACTCTGCGACTTTTAAAATGACCTGAAAATCCTCTAAGAGCATAACCGTTACCTTTTAATCAGTGTGTTAACAAAATCTGAAAATGACTATCCCTTTATATCGCACCACATGAAATATTAAAAGATTATTATCAAATTTTAATTGGTAATTATTCAATTGACGGGCTGTTTTTCATTGGTAATGTTCGCACTATTATACCTCCATACCAACAACGCAGTGCGCTAAGCACGGCACTAACTCAGAACGAAGGAAACTCCTATGACTACATTAACGATTGTTGCAAACATCAAAGCCAATGACGACAAAATTGAACTTGTGAAAGCTGAGCTACTAAAACTTATCGAGATAACTCGTGCTGAAGAAGGTTGCATCAACTATGACCTTCATCAAGACAACGACAACCCAGCGCATTTTACTTTTTATGAAAACTGGGTATCACGTGAACTTTGGCAAGCTCATATGGGCAACCAGCACCTTGCTGACTACATGACAGCAACCGAAGGCTCTGTCGCAAGTTTCACTGTCAACGAAATGACCAAGATCGCTTAGTTAAAAATTAACGTATTTAAACATTCAATTATCAAAATAGATTTGAAAGTATTTACAATATAAGTCAGTAATTGAGTGTAGTACCTGTACTACATTTAGTGAGTAACTCAATATGACATGACGAGTTGCCCTATCACTAAAACATTAAAGACATCAAAATTACCGACGATTTCGGTATCAAATTTAAAAGGAACATCCCATGACTACATTAACGATTGTTGCAAACATCAAAGCTAATGACGACAAAATTGAACTGGTGAAAGCCGAGCTACTAAAGCTTATCGACATTACTCGCGCTGAAGAAGGTTGCATCAACTATGACCTTCATCAAGACAACGAAAACCCAGCGCATTTTACTTTTTATGAAAACTGGGTATCACGTGAACTTTGGCAGGCTCATATGGGCAACCAGCACCTTGCGGACTACATGACAGCAACGGAAGGCTCTGTCGCAAGCTTCACAGTCAACGAAATGACTAAGATCGCGTAACGACAACATAAAACAAGCTTGTTATAGCACTATGCCCTGACTAAAACGGTTAGGGCATCAAAGAACACCAATGAGGCTCGACATGAAAAATATCAAAATCTTACTAACACTTGCGACTGCGATGATAGTTAACACAGCGCAAGCGGCTGATATCGAAGTGGTTGCCAAGCTTGATGGCACACGACCAGGGAACATTACAGTAACGAAGCAGGGGCGTACTTTCCTTTCTATGCAACCCCTTGATGCACCTGAACTTCGTGTTGTTGAATTGATGAAGGATGGCTCAACCAAAGCATTTCCAACCCAAGACTGGGCAGATGGTCCAGATAAAGGTGAGGTTGGTTTGGCTTCAGTAATCGGTATTGATAGTACCGATGATGGTGTTGTGTGGGTGTTAGATATGGGCAGTGAAACTTCGCCTTCGCAAATTGTTGCATGGGATACCGTCAACGATAAGCTATTTAAACGCATTGAAATTGGAAAAGACGTACAGGTCGGTAACTCTTTTTTACAGGATTTTGCATTAGATACACTGCGTAACCAGATGTACATTGCCGATACGAGTTTAGGTAATCTGTATGGCGAAGCTGCGCCTGCCTTTGTTGTTGTAGATTTAAATACAGGTAAATCTCGCCGCGTTTTGCAATCAAATAAAGCACTGCTTTCACCTGAGCATGAGGTTGTGATTGATAGTTCTCGTATGGCGACAAAGCGTGAAGATGGTAGCGTTGATGCGCTTTATCTTGGTGTGAATCCAATCACTATTGATGCAAATAATGAATGGCTATATTTTGGTACAGTCAATGGTAGTGCTATCTACCGTATTCCTGCCGCTGCTCTTGCTAACACAGCGCTTAGTGAAGATGCATTGGCCGAGCAGATTGAATTTTTCAGTGAAAAACGTCCAAGTGATGGCATGATTATCGCAGATAACGGTGATATCTATGTCGGTGATATTGAGAAAAATGCTGTTGGTGTGGTGAATAAAGACGGCTACAAAATCTTTGCACAAGATGACAAGTTATTGTCATGGGCAGATGGTTTCTCTATCCAGGGTGATTACTTGTACGTCACTCAAAACTCTCTTCACTTCCACCCTGCTTTTAACGAAGGTGAAGAAGGTTCTAGAAAGCCATATCATGTCTTGCGAATCAAATTAGATTAAGGCGACAGTAGATAGATACGTAAATATCAAGCGTATGTATTTCATCAATGCATACGCTTTTTTATTAAGTGTAAATCGGCATCTATCAATTTATTTTTGATAATTATTCAAAAATTAGGCTGTTTTTGATTACTCTAGAGCCTTGTATTATCAATCTATCAGCAACGATAAGAGCGAAAGAACAATGAATAAAAAAATCACAATGGGTGTAACAGATTTATCATTCCATCGCACGACAGCTTCATTGGTTAGCAATGTATTGAAGACCATGGGCTTCGAAGTTGAGCGAATCTTTTCCCCTCATCAGGAAAATTTTGAAAAACTGAAAGCTGGTGAAATCGATATGCTCTCTTCTGCTTGGTTACCATCGAGCCATGGTATCTATAAGTCGGACGTTGAAAAAGTTGAGCCATTAATCGAGCTTGGACTTCATTACGAACCTTACGCACTGTGGGGTGTGCCGGATTACGTACCTGAAGAGATGGTCGCTGAAGTGGCGGATTTATTGAAGCCTGAAGTCGTCGAGCAAATGAGACCTAAAATTCAAGGTATTAATCCAGGAGCTGGAATCACTCGCTTCTCTATCCAGATGATGGAAGAGTACGGTTTAAGTAAAGCAGGCTATGAGTTTTTTACAGGCAGTGAAGACGACTGTTTTAGTGCTTTTGAAGATGCCGTCGCAAATAAAGAGTGGGTCATTGTGCCGCTATGGAAACCGCAATTTCTTCACTATCGTTATGATATTCGCGAGCTTATAGAGCCGAAAGGGCTGCTTGGAATTGTAGACCGAGCTGTACTGTTACTGAGAGATGATAAGAAAAATCTATTTACTGATGAACAGCTTAAAACCTTAGATTCATTACGTTTCTCCAACGATATTATTGCCGAGCTTGATTATAAAGTGTGCCGAGAGGGTAAACCGCAAGATGAAGTGACGTATGAATGGTTAGCTGCACAAGGTGTTATCTAACTAGGTTAACAGGTAAGTATCTCAACACTACCCGGTCGAGCAGTGTGATTATCAAAAATATATTGAATGTAATTAAAAGATTAGGCGGTTTATCTAGGGTAAAAAATCTCTATGATGAAGGTGTCCAATCAAAGGAGAAACAACATGCCAGCACCAACAACAATGAAAGCAATTGGTTTTACTCAATCACTAGCAATTACAGAGCAAGACAGCTTATTCGAGTTTGAAACAAGCCTGCCAGAGCTAAAAGACAATGACCTGCTGGTAAAAGTGAGTGCGACCTCGATTAACCCAGCAGATGCAAGAATACGTATCCGCAACGCACAAGATAAAACCCTAGAGCAGCCAAAAGTATTGGGCTATGACGCGGTGGGTGAAGTGGTTGCTAAAGGTGGCAATGTTTCAGGCTTCGAAATTGGTGACCGTGTTTATTACGCAGGTGATGTGACACGTATGGGTGCGAATGCTGAGTACCAAGCGGTCGATTACCGAATTACAGCTCACGCCCCAAAAAGCCTTTCTGACGAATCAGCAGCCGTTATGCCTCTCGCTACATTGACAGGTTGGGAAGCCTTGTTTGATCGCCTACGCGTTCGTCCAGAAGAGAAGAAATCTATTCTGATCATTGGTGGCGCAGGTGGTGTTGGTTCGATTACGGTTCAACTGGCGAAACAGCTTACTAACCTAACAGTGATTGCGACTGCTTCAAGACCAGAGACCGAGCAGTGGGTAAGAGATATGGGCGCTGACCATGTTGTGAATCACCGCAATCTGGTGGAGTCGGTACGTGAGCAAGGCATTCAGCATGTGGACTACATCTTCAACGTTGCAGATACCAAAGGCCATTGGGATGCAATGGTCGAGTTGATTGCTCCGCAAGGCATGATCAGTTCAATTGTAGAATTTGATGGTGGTGTTGATCTATCAAAACTACAAGGCAAATCAGCTGGATTCATCTGGGAACTGATGTTCACTCGCTCACTGTTTAACACTGACGATCTTCAGAAGCAGCAAGATATCCTATTCCAAGCTGCGAACTTGATTGATGCTGGCCGCATTAAGTCTACACTCACCACCACATTGAATGGTTTTAGTGTTGAGACGTTAAAAGACGCACACCAACGCATTGAAAGCAGCGCATCAATTGGCAAAACTGCGATTAAATACTAATTCAGACTTATAAAAACGGGATTTTTGATGAAACTGTATATCTACGAGCATTGTCCATTTTGTGCCCGTGTTGCTTATGTTGCTAATGCACTGAAGCTTAACGTTGAATACCAAGTTGTAGATTATGCTGATGCGCAAACTCTGATTGATTTAATCGGTCAAAAAATGGTGCCAGTTTTGGAGAAAGCGGATGGCAGAAAGCATGGATATCATTACTTACTTCATCGATCAAGCTGGTATTGATGCGGTAGCCGCACCATCAGAAGAGACGTTGGTATTTCAGCGTGAGGCATTCCCTTTGATTCAAAGAATTGGCTACCCTCGCTGGACGAAACTGAATCTAAAAGAGTTCGCGACTGAAGCAAGTGTTACTGCATGGCAAGCGAAGAAAGAGACAGAAGAGCTGAACTTTGTTCGCCTGTTAGAAAGCACAGAGCAGATTGTTGCAGATGTAAACGCACAGTTGCTTAACGCTGAAGCGTTGATCCAACCGAATGCGGGTAAATCACCACTGCCTCTGGTTGATCAGGCTATCTACTTCTCGCTACTGCGCGGCTTCTTTGTTGAGCCCACCGTTACTTGGCCGCAAGAGCTCAAGTTATGGCTGGAAACAAACAGTAATGAGCTAAGGTGCTAGTATACTAACTTTCTAGACTGGTTGGACGAAAGCGTATTAATTAGGCCCGAGTTATCAAGATGGTAGCTCGTTTTTTTTATTAATATAACCAGTCAAACTTAAAAATAGTAAAACCTGTGATTCCTTTTTACTCATTACTATTCCTCTTCCCCTAGAAGTAACCTCAAGGCAGGTTGGAAATCTTTACGACGTGATTTTCCATACCTGTAGTTATTCATTTATTTCTAATTTAGCAAAATCGCTGACTCATTTATGTCCAAAAGTTTGTTGCAAACGTGTCTACTATGTCTGTGATCACCGAGCGGTAATGTTATTGATTATCTAGGGCAAAAATTATTGGAGCCGAGAGCATCTCAAGCCGCCGCAGTACTACTGCATATTTCGGAGCATTCCGATCAGTCATTTCGGGATTATCCGATCACCCATTT
>NZ_JBFSSD010000027.1:0-71919 GCF_041466145.1 Vibrio sp. 10N.239.312.D08
CTCGTTAGTGATTGTACTCACTTAACTCAGTGTCCAAAACTTATGGTGCGGATCAGGCCAGCGTCTACACAATTCAATCTTCATTCAGAAAATCTAATTGACGCGAAACTTTGTCCGTCTGGTTTAACTTATATGCCACTTCTCTGTTTGCACTAACGGTTCGCTGCGCTGTGTGCAATTCTTGTAAGCATTGCTGTTGTTTCTATTCCAGATTTCACACACGCGACCAATGTTTCTTATCAACTGCACATGCTTAGCTTTCGTTCAAATCCATCAGCTAATAAAGTTCGTCTGTCTTACGTAGATTCGCACACACATTTTTCAAACCTTCTTAACGATTCTCTCTAGAGTTAGTACTTTGTGTTCAGTTTGCATAGATTCATTACACTTATTGCTGGTACACAACACCGATACTTGGGAGATCCATAATCACGGTTTGCCCTGAAATTACGTTCAATTGGACTTAGGTAGCTTTGGTAATAAACCTAAGAGTTACTTTAAACCCATTGCGCTTAGTTTTTCTTTACTTGTTTTCTCTAACTGATATGCCTGCTTTGAAGTCGCAATGGTGTTACCGCCTGAGATTAGAAAGCTTATAATGTTTATCGACACATGTAATCAATAAGTAAAGTGACACTGTAGCTAGCTGTACAGGTAAAGCTTGGTCCTATGGAACACAAAATAAAGAACCCAAATAACAACTGTATATTTACACAGTTAAATTATTATCCCCTTAAAAACGTTACCTTTCGTATAAATACCGAACAAAAACAACGCTATTTAGGCATATATCTGTCGCTGGGCGCGTATTTTTGCCTAGCAATCACGCTAGTGTCGTTGATCTCTTTTAATACGCTCATGGATAAGAACTACATCATCACACCTGACAGATAACCTACGCGCGTAAATACGGACAGAGACTACGATGGTGGCACCGTAGGCTCATTACATAAGTCAGAAGATGGAATTGAGTTACAGTGTGACTTTGAACAAACCTATAGCTTACCCTTCTGTGAAATTGAGTTCGTTATATCGACCCAAAATAAAGGGCTCGATCTCTCAACGTTCGATTCGGTCACCATCAATATAGAATATGAAGGTCAAGAGGAGCCAAGGTTTCGATTCTACATACGTAACCACGACGACAACTACAGCGCTCAAAGCGACCCTATTTCTAACAAGTTCTATCGCTTAGACTTATCATTCCCCAATAGAAAACACATCAATTTAGCATTCTCAAATTGATACGCGCCGCATTCCTTAATCGACTTCTACACAACACCTTACGCCTCGTAAGCTTTTTAAATACTTATTCTGTAAAGCACATATGTGGCAACGAAGCTTGCTCTAAGCGGTGGTAAGCCATTCGCGATATCGGTTTTGAACATTACCGCTGTGGATTGTCTCACTCTGTTCTTCGATGAAATCATCATTTGTCTGCTTCTGAACATTCATGGATTCTCATCCGTTCAAAATACAAGTCACGACGTCACTAGCCGTAAAAACACCATATATTTAGCCACTTAGGTGCGGTGACACAAATACTGACACCAAAAGTGGTGATTGTTTTACTTTCAGGTCTTGCTGTAATTTAATTACAACCCAAAGCCAAGTAAAGCCTGAGAAGTTAATTACTCTGATGTAACTTTTTGAATAAAAAGTATTTAAGAGTTTTGGACAGGTCGGGATTTAGAGAAACTAAAGAGCAGGTATGTACGAGATAATATACTAGAGGGTAATATATTTAGTTATAGTGCACTATCGTATTAAAAAAGAAGGGCTGATGCCCTACTCTTCTTTATTACTCATTTCTTCACGGATTTGCTCAGCAACGATTTTGATAGCTTGTGCTGTGCTGATGCCTTGGGTCATCATTTCTTGAATTCGTTCAACAGCTTTCTGTTGTTCTTCGTGAGAAAGGGTTGGTAAGTCGTTTAGCATGCTCTGCTCCTTTATTTAGGAGCAGAACTATATAAGGACTGTTAGTAACTAGCAAGGAAATTGATGGATGCACCCATTGCATTTTCATTCGTGTAGTTAGCACTTAGATCTAGCTGAAACAAGTTCAATGGCGAGATACCAACACCAGCTGTCACTGTTCCTTCTGAATCAGAGTAAGCCAGGTTCTTGTAGTACCCTCCCCTTAGCTTAAGCTGACGTAACAGGTCGACTTCAGTACCAACACGAATCATCTGTTCGTTGTCTTCGAACGAAGTAAACTTCTCTGCTTCATTCAAATCATAATCAACACTCAACGTAAAGTAATCAGAAACGATCCCCGCACCAACAGTGTAGACAGGCCCCAGGTTATAAGAATGACTCGATGTTACTGTTCTTGTAGTCCCTGTGCTGCTTGTTAGCTGTTGGCTAACGGATTTAGTTTCAATCTCACGGTCTATAATATTCGTTGCAGAAAAACCCACTCTAAATGGGCCGTAAAACCAAAGCGCACCTGCATCAATATTAAATGTAGTTTCCGCGGTGTCGTTTTCTCGAACATCACTTAGATCGTAGTTTTGTGCCGAGGCAATGTAGTTATACGTATAGATTCTTTGGAGTTTTGGAGAAATACCAAACGACAAATGTTGTCCCATGAACGTTTGATATTTTGCTAATGATATACCAGCTTCCATAATGCCAATAGAAACAGCTTTAACAGCAGTTAACTCAGCATTAACCAAGTCACTATTAGCAGCGTCACTAGATGTATCAGGGGTTACAAATGATTCAGTGTATGCTTTTGCAAATACGTTTGCTGCAATATACTGATTTGGTAGAGCGAATGCTACAACACCACCTAAATCAACATTCAGGCTATCACCATTAAGAGCATCTAGATCAGAACCAGTCACAGTACCTGACTCAATGCTGTCAACTAAATTATCGATATCATCAACTAAGTTATTAGGGTCATTATAATTACCGCCGAAACTTGGCGTGATCATTCCCATGTCATCATTACGACGATAAATGGCAACAAGTGCTGGGTTATAGAATGGAGCAGTTAGGAAGTTTGCTGAAACAACACCAACACCACCCATCGCATCACCACGCGCTTCAATGGCGTAGTTTGCTGCTGAAAGAGGAAGACTGGCGAATGCAATTGACGCTGCGAGTAGTTTTGTAGTTTTTTTCATGCCGTTTATCTTTGTTAGATCCCTTACATAGTTAACGGCACAATTTTAAATTACTTTAACTCTTCTTCGCTAGAAATATCATAAGTTTTACTGATAGTTTGTGCTTGTTCTATCGCTATGTCGCCTTGCCAGCGTGAATGCACCATTGAAACCGCTAAAACATAGCGATCATTAGGAAGTTCTTCACCAGTAAGGTTCATTGGATAATCAGATTCGTAGCTCTTGCCCCAGACCTGTTCATAGTGTTCATCAACGTAATCGTACAAACCGATTTCGAGCTTAGGGAGCGGACAATAAGGATTGAGTAGTTCTTTTTTATCGATTCGCCACGTGTCTTTTGATGCCCAGCGAACTTGTTGACGCATGGCAACTTCACCCAAAACAACCCAAGTGCTCCAAGACTTTCCGCCATCACCTTTAACGCTTAAACGGTATAAACCGGATTCAAGTTGAGAGACTAAATTGTAACGCTTGCGGTATAGACTCACCGATGCGTTGTTAACCACTTCACTGTCTTTGGTTAACTCACTGTCCGAAGAAACGATCTTATCGACCCACTTCTCGAAGGTAATGTCTTGAATGTTGTTTTCGGATTCAACATTAATCGATACACGAAAGGTATCTCGGCCAGGGCTTTGAATGATGTGTCTTTTAACGACGACTGAACTAATCCAATCTGGGAGTGTTTTTCTGGTGAGAGTTTTACCACAATCTTTGTTCAATGCTTGATCGAATAGTTCATTGAGGTGATCTTCTCGTGATTGAGACGAGTTGATTTGCCAAACTTCCACTAATGAGTCAAACATCTGAGGTAAATCATTATCTAGCAGATGTTTATGAACTTGAGTCAGAGCATCGCTGCTCTTAAACCAATCCGTTGCTTGCGCGGTATTCGCTACGCAAGAAAACATTAATAGTGGAAGTAAGGCTATTCTCATTACGCTTTCATCTTGTAACCAACGCCACGCAGCGTTTCAATTTCTAGACCCGGCAGTTTCTGTCTTAGTTGCAGAACGTGCGTGTCTACCGTACGTGTTGTTGGGAAATGGTTGTAACCCCATACATGGTCAAGCAGTTCATCACGTGTAAACACACGTCCAAGGTTACTTGCCAAGAACAGTAGAAGGTCAAATTCAGTGCGCGTTAACGTTACTTCCTGTTCATTGAAAAACACTTCACGTGTCGCTTTATCGATAACAAGATTCTGAGCGATAACTTTTGATGCATCTTGTTCTTCAGAATCTGGCAGGCGAAGTTGAGCACGAATTCGAGCAAATAGCTCAGCCTCTGCGAATGGCTTTGTTAAGTAGTCGTTTGCACCTGAATCTAGGCCCGCTACTTTGTCTTTTACTGTCACGAGAGCCGTCAGCAAAATAACTGGGATATCTTTCTTTTTCTTCCAACCTGGAAGTGAATCTACTGAGTCGCCATCAGGAAGTTGACGGTCTAGAATCACTAGATCCGCTTGTTCCCAGTAGCCTTCAACTTCAGAGATCAGTTCTGCATGCAAACATTCATATCCAGCTTGCTCAAGGCTAACTAATAAACCGTCAGCTAAATTTTTATCATCTTCAACGAGAAGCAATGTCTGTTTCACAAGGTATCTCCAAAATAAATGTTGTTGGGGGGCCGATAAGCGTCATGTGACCGCCCATTTTTCCAACCATAGATTCCACTATCGTCAGACCTAAACCGAGTCCACTCTTACTTACGAATGGCTTTCTTAGTTGCCCCCAATCTTTGCGAGACAAGTCTCCATTATCTATAACTTTGAATGTCAGCTTCTTGTCAGAAGTATTCAGTTCTAGAATTACTGGAGCCACACCGTATTTCACGGCATTTCTGATTAGGTTATCGATGCACGTTCCCAACCAATATACGTTCACTTTTGCAGCTATATCTTTGTTTACACGGAGTTCAATCCCCGGCGCAAAGTCTTCTTCAACTTTGTATTGGAGCCACTCTTCAACACTTGGCACCCACTCTGTTGCGAGCGGTTGATTATCTGATTGCAGGTAATCTTTACTTGCTTCCGCCAACTGTCTTAAACGGCGTGTATCTTCACACAGCCTACGGAACTCATCATATACCGATTCTGGTAAGTGTTCGAACTCACGCCTGAACCCTTCCACCGTCAATGACAAACTCGCAATCGGCGTTCTTAATTCGTGCGTTAGGATTTGAAGAACCAGCATGCGACTCTTCATCTCTTGTTTCTTGCTGTTCCAGCGGTAAATCGCCCAACCTAAGACAAGCATGATGTTGGCAATAACCAAGATAAACATGGCGACTTGCAGAAGCTCTGAATGATCTTCTATTTCCCAACACACATTACCACGCTGGACAAAACAGCTTTTACCTTCTGAAGACAAGCTAAACGATAACCCAGCAAGCGTGGCATTTTCGTTCCAGACTGATTTTTTATACAGGTAATATCTGTCGCCGCGTTTTACCCACATCTCATCAAGCTCAACAAACATACTGGCACCCGCTAACAGCGCGGTGATTGCTTCGCTATCCATTTGTTGCAAGCGAGACAGTAGTTCATCGTGTTCGGTGTTTGGTCGCTCTTGAATATGCATAAAGCGCTTCAGAGAGTCGAATTTTTCTGGGTACTTCTCAACGTATCGTGCCGCATAAGAACCGCCGCCAGGGTGAATCAAACCACTACGGCTAAACCAACGGTCAGAAAGCTTGGTGCCTTTACACATTGCACGAGTAAAAACTAAAGGCTCAGTAATCAAAGGGCTTAACGGCAGTTTACCACTACAGGTTTTTGATAACTGGTACAAGCGCTGAATGTCTTTTAACGGGTACTCTGCTGTTTGTGGCAGCATAGAAGACGGCATGATCAAACGTGTTGGATAATCAGCCTGTAGCACTCGAATATCGTAAGATTCGATTGCCGTTTCATGATCAAAGAGCTTGGTGAAATTATCGATACGCTCAGGTAAAGAGTCAGCAAATGCGTTTGCAGACACAGACAACGTAGCGATAAGAAGAGTAAATGTTCTTTTGATGATCACAAACCAACGCAAATTCATATAGATCAACCAAATATATACCATTCGCTATCAAAGATAAATTTTTAACCGCATGAAAAACTTTGAGAATGGCGAGCTACAGAGATAAAGGCCAATATATTACGGCCACATTGTACATACGTACTAGTAGGCTGATTGGCAAGCCAAACCTCAATTGCGACAAGTTTTGCATCAGGCTTCGTCAACTTCGTATCAACTGAGATCACACATAGAGTCGCTTTCGTAAGATAAAAAAAGGAGCTCAAATGAGCTCCTTATCGAGTTGTTACAGATTGTTTAGAGGTGATCTCTATAGATGTTCTAAGATACTTAGACAACTCTTTTTAGCATCGCCAAACAGCATCTGCGTGTTCTCTTTGAAGAACAGTGGGTTTTGCACACCGGCGTAACCTGTGTTCATCGAACGCTTGAATACGATAACATTCTGAGCGTTCCAAACTTCAAGTACTGGCATACCAGCAATTGGGCTGTTTGGATCTTCAAGTGCTGCAGGGTTTACGGTGTCATTCGCACCAATTACCAATACAGTATCTGTCTCATCGAAGTCATCGTTGATTTCGTCCATTTCTAGAACGATATCGTAAGGCACTTTCGCTTCAGCAAGCAGTACGTTCATGTGACCCGGTAACCTACCAGCAACTGGGTGGATACCAAATCGAACATTAATGCCCTGCGCTCGTAGCTTCTCAGTGATTTCATGCACTGGGTATTGTGCTTGAGCTACTGCCATGCCGTATCCAGGAGTGATGATTACTGACTTAGAGTTTTTCAGCATATCAGCCACATCTTCAGCTGATGTTTCGCGGTGTTCACCTTGCTCTTCATCGCCATCAGACACAACCACTTCTTGGCCGAATCCACCAGCAATAACGCTGATGAAAGAGCGGTTCATCGCCTTACACATAATGTAAGACAGAATCGCACCCGACGAACCAACCAATGCACCAGTTACGATAAGCAGATCGTTTGCAAGCATGAAACCTGCCGCTGCTGCTGCCCAACCAGAGTACGAGTTCAGCATAGAGACAACTACTGGCATATCTGCACCGCCAATCGATGCCACTAGGTGGTAACCGAATGCGAATGCGATAAGTGTCATCACCATTAGTGCGAACATGCTGCCGTCTGCTTTAACGAACATGATCATCAGCAGTGTAGAAACTACGATAGCCGCTAGATTCCACTTGTGCTTATGAGGGATGTTCAATGCAGACGAAGAGATAACGCCACGAAGCTTACCAAACGCAACAATAGAACCCGTGAACGTCACCGCACCGATAAACACGCCAAGGAACACTTCCACTAGATGGATAACGTGCTCTGCATGAATATCTGCAGGGTTGATAGAAACAGCAGCAGGTGGATCGATGTAGCTGTTGTAACCTACAAGTACTGCAGCCATACCTACGAAGCTGTGCAGAATTGCAACCAGCTCTGGCATTTCAGTCATTTCTACTTTTCTTGCGTAGTGGATACCAATACCACCACCGATCACCATAGCAATGATGATCCACACAATACCAGCAGAGTGAGGGCCAAAGATCGTCGCGATCAACGCAATTGCCATACCCGTGATACCGTAATAGTTACCTGCACGCGCAGATTCCTGTTTCGATAACCCAGCCAAGCTCATAATAAAAAATACAGCAGCAACAATATAAGCTGCTTGTACTAATCCTTCAGACATCTGTTACTCCTTAGTCTTTACGGAACATTTCAAGCATACGTTTGGTCACGGTAAAGCCACCAAAGATATTGATACTTGCAATTAATACGGCAATAAATGATAAGAACGTGACGACGCCACTTCCTTGTCCGATCTGTAACAGTGCACCTACTACAATGATGCCTGAAATCGCGTTAGTCACGGACATCAAAGGCGTATGCAGAGAATGGCTTACATTCCAAACTACGTAATAACCCACCACACAAGCGAGAACAAAAACGGTAAAGTGAGATAAGAACGCAGCTGGAGCAACCGAAGCTACCCAAGCGAATGCACCAACAGCTACCGCCATACCCGCCACTTTCTTAATTGGAGAAACAGGTTCTTCAACTTTAGGCTCTGGTTTGGCCGCTTTTGGCTTAACTTGTTGTGGTTGAGCTGAAACTTGAATTGGTGGAGCTGGCCAAGTGACCTCGCCCTCTTTAACGACAGTAACACCACGCAGAACAACATCTTCAAAGTCGATATTGATGTTGCCATCTTTCTCTTTGCAAAGCAGTTTCAAAAGGTTAACTAGGTTCGTTGCATACAGCTGAGATGATTGAGTCGGCAGTCGACCAACCATATCAGTGTAACCAACCACCTTAACGCCGTTAGCGGTTGTAATGACTTGATCCGCAACCGTGTATTCACAGTTACCGCCATTGGCTGCCGCAAGGTCTACAATCACACTACCTGCACTCATGCTGTCTACCATCTCTTTGGTAATCAGCTTCGGAGCCGGGCGACCTGGAATCAGCGCTGTTGTAATGATGATATCAACGTCTTTCGCTTGAGCTGCATAAAGTTCTTCGGCTTTCTTATTGAATGCTTCAGACATCTCTTTTGCGTAGCCGTCACCAGCACTGGTATCTTCCTTGAAATCCACTTCCAAGAATTCAGCACCCATCGACTCAACTTGTTCTTTAACTTCAGGACGAACATCGAATGAACGAACGATCGCACCCAAGCTACCCGCAGCGCCAATTGCCGCTAGGCCAGCAACACCAGCACCTGCAACCAGTACTTTTGCTGGTGGAACTTTACCCGCAGCCGTAATCTGACCCGTGAAGAATCGACCAAATTCATGCGCCGCTTCAACAACAGCACGATAACCCGCGATGTTTGCCATAGAACTCAATGCATCTAACGCCTGAGCTCTTGAAATTCGTGGTACAGAATCCATCGCCATCACGTTGATGTTACGACTGGACAATTGTTCCATTAATTCTGGATTTTGGGCAGGCCAAATAAAGCTGACCAATGTTGCGCCATCTTTAAGAAGATCGATTTCATTTTTAGACTCGTCAACGATCGGAGAGTTAACTTTAAAGATAATATCGGATTTCCAAGCTTCATCTGCGGTGACAACTTTTGCTCCAGCTTGTTCATAAGCTGCATCTTCAAAACTTGCTAACGCACCTGCTTGTGATTCAACACAAACTTCAAATCCTAATTTTAGAAGCTGTTCTACCGATTTCGGCGAAGCAGCGACTCGCGTTTCACCAGCGAGCGTTTCTCTTGGTACACCAATTTGCATAGCTATTCCTTGACTATTGGCACGAATGACTTATTCGTTTGTATCTAACGACAACTAATACTTCAAGCGTTTTGTTCAAAGAACAGGAAAAGTTATTACTTATAACGATTTGGATGGAGTTTGAGCGCTTCATTTGGATAAATGACGACCGTCTCGAACGAAGAGGTCAAACCACTTGCAAATAATCCTTTTAATAACAACCTACTAGCTGTTCTTTGTCCCTAAAACTAAAAAGAGCTTTCAGCATATACACTGAAAGCTCTCTAAATTATGACCAACATCAATTCTAACCCTAATTGGCTAGCTAAATATATTGTCGCCCATTTGGTCGATGAACATCTGCGATTTTTTGAGCATCAATTCGTCGGCATCTTGTTTGTTTGAAACAACATCTGAACGAATAAAACGGTGAGTTTTGATTTCACCATCGAATTCTTTCTCGATTCGCCCAGCAACACGGTATTGACCAGATTCTGCAATGGCATCTTGATAGATATTGAAACCCTTATATTCGACTGGCTCAATCTCTACTTTTTGTTCGGTTTTTTCTTTGCCACCAAATAATCTAGAAAAGAATCCCACGTTTTTACTCCTTAAATGACCGTATTCACCCTAAACTATCATGACTGTTTACGGTTCAACAACGGCTTTTCATACCATTGCAATTCTACGTCATCGTCAAAATTGTGTTGACTAAATATAACAGGCACATTGTCATCACGTTCACGTCTTCGATCGTCAATAATCATACTTTCTGCATTTTTGACCGCGATCTCACTATTGCGTTTATAGAGCACCAATTTGTCTTCTGGCAATGCTGACAGAAAATCGATATCAAAACGAATATAGATAGGTTTTAGCTGGCCCAAAGCCAAGCACGCGAGATCGGCCAACTGTTCGTTGGTATAACTAGACACATATTCCTCGGTAGCCAATACATGACCGACCAGAGTTTCCATATAGTTATGTACATCAACACTAATTTGCATACCACACCTCCATTTGTAGCGGTTTTTCTAGTCGCAGTCGTTTCTAAAGTCACTTGAAACCATGCAATAGTCACTTGAAACCATGCAATTCCTAATAGCTTTCTATAACTCAGTTATAGGTTTTACTGTCCATAGTTGAAACTTAGGCATTATTTAATCTTACTCTGACTTCATTACAGATCTTCGTCGCTTAATGAAAAGGTCACTCAATGATAACTGATCATCAAGCCCTTTAAGTGACAGCGCCAACGTAAGAGCAGCAGAGCAGATTTTGTTAAGTATCTATAACGACTAATTAATTTCTCATATATACTGTGTAGTTCGTTCTAAGGTTAATAGCAACTCAAAATACATATAAAAATGATTGCACCAATAGCGACCTATGACTATGTTTTTGCTCTAATTTAGGCAAAAAGCTTGGCAATCGCTTGTTTAACCGTATCCTACGCATAGTATTAAATAATAAGATCATCAATATAGTTAGGCTCACCACATAAATGGCATCATCTTTTGTAACGTCGAGCATGTTTCGATTTTGCTTCCCTTTAGTCCTGTTAACAATTTTGCTCGTTGGTATGGACAACGTCATTCTCGTGACGGACTCAAATTTAGGGTTTGCTAGCAACCTCCCTTACATTTTATTGAGCGTTGCGGTTCTGCTATGCCATACGTTCAGACAAGGTCGAATGGCGATGGTATCGGTGACCATGCTTGTCGCTTATCTGATCATCCAAGTTCGCTTACAAACGCCTCTCAATACTGGCACAACGCTATTAGAGCTCTCGTTACTTGCGGCCTTAGTACCTGTCACTTGCTTACTTGTTTATGCCTTCCCTGATAACGGCGTAAACTCAAAGTCGATGCTGCTCTACGCCATCGTTCTTGTTCTGTTTATGGTGTGGGCACAATTGATCGTCTCTCACTTCCATGCCGGCGGTTTTGAATCATGGAGTGATGGTCTTCTATTTATTGTCAGAGACTTCTCCAAACTGCCTTTTGTTTTAGTGCTGTATAGCCTTTGCTTGCTTGGCCTTACTGCCATTCTCGTGTTGGTGTATAACCGCTCTATCGATGTTGTGGTTTATAGCGCTATCCTGCTTTCTTCTTGTACGTTCATCTTCTTCGATATTCAGTACATCTCGAGCACCATGTTCTCGCTGTCAGGCACACTGATCATCGTCTATGTGATGTCTGCTAGTCATGATATGGCCTTTAACGACCAACTGACTAACATTCCCGGTCGACACGCCTTAGAAGTCGATATGAAGCACTTGGGGCGTAAGTATTCGATGGCGATGGTCGATATTGATCACTTTAAACAATTCAACGATACCTACGGACATGACATTGGCGACGATGTGTTAAAACTGGTGGCACGCATTCTGAGGGAAACCACAGGCGGCGCTAAAGCTTATCGCTATGGTGGAGAAGAGTTCACGATTATCTTCAAAGGAAAACATTCGGAACAAGTTAAAGAGCACCTTCAAGCTCTGATTTCCGAGGTTCAAAACTACGACATGACGATTCGTAATAGTCATGAACGCCCCGACGATCATGAAGTGGGTATGAAAAAGCGTGGCAAGAAAGGCAAACCATCGGAAGTGGTGAATGTGACGGTGAGTATTGGATTGTCTGATAGTACAACCACCAGACATCCTGAAGAGGTGTTGAAGCTTGCTGACCAAGCGCTGTATAAAGCGAAAGAAACCGGTCGAAACAAACTGTGTATTGACCGTTAACAATAGTTGATAGCGAAAGATATTGAGTGCTAGAGATCTAAATAGCTTAAGCCATTAATAGCGATCTGCTTCAATAACTATCACTTCCAAGTTCAACGAGCCTCATTGATTTGAGGCCGTATGGGCTTAACTGGAAAAAAGAGCTTAATCTTGGTTGAAGAATATAACCAAGCTGCCACCTTTTAAGCTACTTCCGTAGTTAATCGTAAAACCTATTCCCACGTTATCGACCCACTCATTAAACAGGTTTGGGTTAAGCAACCAACCAACACTGCCCTCGTAGTAAGATGTGGTGCCCATAGATGCCACGGTGTCACCACCAATATCAATTCGTCTTATACTCGAGTACATCGAAGTGATGTTCTTATCCCAACGCACGAGATCATAGAAAACCTTGGCTTCATTGGCTATATACCACCCTTCAGGATGACCGACATTGCCATTATTCGCCTCGCCCCAGCCGATGCCATTAAAGTAATGCCAACTGGTGCTCAATTTATACTTTCCCCAGTCATTCTTATCTTCGTACATCAGCTTGATTTTAGGCTCGATGATGTAAGCCCAAGCATCAGTATTGAGATATACGCCATCCAGTTGGTCTTGAATAGGCTTTAGCAACGAAGCGCGATATTCAAAATCATTGCGGTAGTAAGAGATGTGGTTACCGATTGCAGAGCTGAAGCTCCAATATTCGTCTAGCTGGGACACATTCGCGAATTCGACGTAGCCAGACACTACCGACTCTTTTTGAAAATCGTTTCTGTTTGCTGCCGCGTACTCGACATCGTTCTCGATTCGCAATGCAGACAAGCGTAGCGTCACCTCTTGATGGTTGTCTTCGATGTAACTTGGTAATTCAAATGTGTAAGGCAAACTCAGGGAGGTGATGTTTTGGCGACGACTTACCGAATCATTCGAACCGATGTCTTCATTGTCCAAACTAAACACTTTATTGGGGTCAAAGTTATTGATACCAAAAGTGAAAACATCGGTGTCGTTGAGCAATACACTGGTGGCAAAGCTCTGCTCTAGATCCTTTCGAAAAAGATCAGATAGCGTATTGGCATTAACAGTGGTCGCCAAAGCGGTAAAAAATAGAGGAACCGCAAGCGTCCAAGATGTGTTAGTCATAGAAAATGACTTCGAATGTGGCATTTCTTTTATCACTTAAAGCACTTCCTAGCTCAAACGCTATTAGAAGTATAAATTCAAATATCTAAAAGAGCTCGCCAACTAACGCGCAAGCTCCAAAATGTTACGTTGTACAAAGGTATTTCTACCACTTTGCTTCGCTTGATAAAGCGCTTGATCGACCTTTTCGTAAATAGACGCAATAGATTCGCCACCTTCTGGCACAAATGACAACACACCTTGTGACGCTGTCACTCTATCCGATACCGTTGAGTGTTCATGAGCGTAGTTCATCTCATGCAATGCCTCTTTAACTCGAGTCGCGTGTACCTTAGCGCCTTCACTGTCTGTATCGCTAAGAATCAGAACAAACTCTTCACCGCCATAACGACCTACAAATTCTCCCGCACGAACAAACAGCTGTTTCAAGGTATTAGCAAGCCCTTGTAAGCACTTATCCCCTTGAATATGACCATAATTATCGTTGTAAGGCTTAAAGAAGTCTACATCTAGAAGTATGACTGTCATGGATATATTACGTCTTCCGTGCCACGCTATGCTCTCTTCAAGCTTAGTATCCATATATCGACGGTTATACAATTTGGTCAGGCCATCTTCGTTGGCTTGTTGCTGCAGAAGGATGTTCAGTTCTTCGAGTTTGGCTGTGCTTTGTTTTAGCTCTCGTCTCATGTGCGCGATACGTTGCATCGCAATCAGCTTAGAATTCAAAACAACCTTGTTTACTGGCTTGATCAGGTAATCATCGCCACCAGCGTCAATCGCTTTTGCGATCATCTCAGGTTCTTCGTGACCACTAAGAAAGATGATGGGAACCCATTCTGGGAATCGGCTTCGAACCTCATTCGCCACTTCAAAACCATCCATATCAGGCATGCTGATATCAAGTAACACGAGTTCAGGATCAAAATCAGAATAAACACTCAGGGCTTCTTTTCCGCTACCGACAGCTTCTACAATATGACCCAGTTGCTTGAGTCGGATAGCAAGTTGCATCCTGTCTAGTTGAACGTCATCAACCAGCAATATGCGCATTGAAGATCCCTTTTCTATCATCACATCACCTTTATCTAGTGTTGAATATTCAAAGTAGCTCAAATTTGGGCTTAAATCATGCCCTAATCTCTATATTATATTGACTTTTTTACAGATCTTTTTAGCATTGTTTCTTTTTAAAGAGAAATACTATGTCAGACGCTACAAACAACGAACAACAAGAAATCGATTTAACCACCATCTCACCAGAACTTCGTCAAGTTATCGAATTTGATGGCGTACCAAAAGAGATGCACTTTATGGTTACTTCTATTCACGAAGTGTCTGAAGAAGCAGTACGCGAAGCTTGGGATAGTCTTCCAGCAAGCGCACAAAATGTTTTAGACAACTTCGAGCAGTTCCACGCTCTAATCTCAGTTAGCCAAGCTTTCGCTGGTGTTAACGTGATGGAAGAGTTCCCTACTCTTAAACTTCCAGAAGACATGTCTGACGAAGAAAAAGAAGAGTACCGTGCTCAACTGCTAGACCAAGTTCTACACAACTGTGTAAAAGACATGGTTAAACAAATCAAGAAAGCTCGTCGTGATGCAATCTTGAAGCGTGATTTCAAAGAAGTTTTTACTAAGTAAGTCGCTAGTCGCCTAAACTAGGCTAAGCGCTAACAGTACTACTTAGAATTAAGCTGCATGTTTCTTTAAACACGCGGCTTTTTTATATCCGCTATTTTCTGTTCGTCGATCGTTACGTCTGTATGTTCTTGTTGCTAATGTTCATATGATTCGACAAATCATATGCTTTAACACTCATATAGTGTGGCGCAAAACTGGCAGTTATACCGTATAAAAATGACGCATGTATCCATTCATGGAATCAAGATCGAATTTTCAGAACCTATAACAGGCAGTATCGCGACAATATCGAAAAGCAAACCTTCTCAGGTTTAATGCGTTACCGCGATATCTCTTTGAGCGACACTCACACCTTTAATTTGAGCGTAAACACGCTGCCCGATTTCTAGATTCAACTCATCCAGCGCCCACAAAGTAATGGTTGCCCATAGATAGCACCCAGACTCTAACTCTAGCTCGACAGCGACACTCTGCTTATTTGTGCCTTGCTGGTGCGTCTCTACACTTTTAATGGTCACTGGAAGGATGTTACGTATAGAAGTCCCTTTCGGCCGTTCTAGCGTGATAGAGACATCATTTGCCCTAACTTGCAGCCTCACTGTCGTACCAAGCTCACTCGATACTTTCTGAACCCATAACGACGTCGACTTTCCTAGCATCAGGCGAGACAGCGCATAATCATCATTGTGTTCCGCTAATGTCGCTTCAAACAACGAGCTTTGCTCTGAGAAAGATTGCCAAGGTTGCATGGCTCTCGATGCCCAAACCTCTTCCGTCACACCCGACGAAATCACTTTGCCTTGGTCAATAATCACAAGGTGATTTGCCAAGCGTAAAATTTCATTGAGGCTATGAGTGACATAGATGATCGGTATTTGGACGGTTTCGGATAAGTTTTCCAGAAATGGCATCACTTCGCGCTTACGAGGCAAGTCGAGAGACGCTAAAGGCTCATCCATCAACAAAATGCTCGGCTTTGATAACAAAGCGCGGCCAATCGCCACACGTTGCTTCTCACCGCCAGACAAACGAGCTGGGTATCGGTCAAGCAATGAACCCAAAGACAACAGCGAGACTATTTGCTCAAAGTGCGCTTGATCGACGCTTTTCATACCGTATTTAAGGTTCGCTGCCACCTTCATATGTGGAAACAATCGCGACTCTTGGAACACATAACCGACGTTGCGTTTGTGAGTCGGCAAATTAATGCCATTTTCACTATCGAACAGTGTGGTTCCAGATACGCTGATCAGACCTTTATCGGGCTGTTTAAGGCCACTGATTGCATTGATAAGTGAGGTTTTACCCGCGCCAGAACGACCAAAAATTGCCGTAATGCCGCTACTTGGTAATTCCAAGTCGATATCAAAGAACGTTTCACCAAGTTGTTGTTGATATTGGAGGATCAAAGCACTCATGCATTGCCTCCCAAGCGTTGTGCTGACTTTTTGTTGAGCCACTCAGATAGCATCAATGAACCCAGCGCTATCACAATAGAAATGACACACAAACGCGCGGCTTCCATTTCAGCGCCAGGGGTTTCAATAAAGGTATACATAGCCAAAGGAATGGTTTGAGTTTCACCGGGAATATTTGAAACGAAGCTGATGGTCGCGCCAAACTCCCCTAGGCTTCTTGCGAATGAAAGCATGGTGCCGGTAATGACCCCTGGGATCATCAAGGGTAAAGTGATCGTGAAAAACACACGAAGAGGTGAAGCGCCTAATGTAGCAGCCGCCTCTTCAAGCTTACTGTCTACGGTTTCTAGGCTCAATCTAATAGAGCGAACCATCAGCGGCAACGCCACAACCACACAAGCGAGTGCCGCGCCCTTCCAGCTAAAGCTGAATACAATACCAAACACGTCATTGAGCCACGAACCTATGATACCTTGCCTGCCCATCATCACTAGCAGTAAATAGCCAATAACCACAGGTGGAAGTACCAAAGGTAAATGGACAATACTCTCAACAATGCTCTTACCTACAAATTGTTTCTTAGCAAGTAGCCATGCTAAGCCAATACCGATAGGGATAAGCCATAAGATTGCAAACCCAGCGACTTTTAAGCTCAGCATTAAGGCTTGGTATTCGTATTCCGATAAATACATCATTTAACGCACTTCAAATCCAAAACTGTTCAAGGTGTCTTTCGCTTTTTCGCTCTTTAGGAAAGTATAGAACTCTTCTGCCACAACTTTATCACTCAACTTCGCTACAGGGTAACGTATTGGTGTGTGCAGATCTGATGGGAAGGTCGACACTAGGTTTACTTCTTTAGAAAGCAACGCATCCGTTTTGTAGACAATGCCAAGCTTAGCTTCACTGCGCTCGACTAAGGCTAAGGCCATACGAACATTGTTACTTGGTGCCAATCGAGTTTTCACATCGTCCCATACACCTAACGTTTCTAACGCTTCTTTTGCATAGATACCAGCAGGAACCGACATGGTGTTACCCACTGCAAGCCTTTCATTAGTAAGCAGTTTAGCCCATTGTTCACCTTTTGATAGGTCTAACGTTACCGATGTCTCTTTAGGAGCAATCAGCACCAGTTCGTTTTCACATAGGTTTGTGACATTGTCACTATAAACCAATTTACGATCGACTAAATGCGTCATCCATTTCTCATTTGCCGAGATAAAAATGTCTGCTGGTGCTCCTCTTTCGATTTGTCGCACCAAAGACGACGTACTCGCGTACACAGGAATCACATCGACAGAATGGTCTTTCTCAAACTCTTCAACCAACAGATTAACCGCATTGGTCATCGACGATGCAGCGTAAACTCGTAGCTTTTCCGCAGCAAAAAGATGACTAGAACTCAATGCCGAAGTTAAAGCCATGGTTAAAAGGAAGACTCGCTTTTTCATTGTTATCACTTATCTATTGTTCGTTTAAGTTCTTTAGCTAACTTCTAAATGGCGGCTTAAGCTGTTAACTCTGGCCAAAGCAGATCAAGATTTAAGTACTCTTCGATGGCATCAGCGATTCGATTAATACCCAGCTCTTTAAGCTGTTCGTGGTCAATCGCGGTCACATCGTTGGCTCCTGCCCATTCGCAAATAAGCGACAACGCATCACTGTTGTCGAATACGCCATGCAAGTAAGTACCAAAAATCGAGTTATCTTGATTCACAGCGCCATCTAGGCTGCCAGATTCTAACTGAACCGGTAAGGCTGTTTCTTTGACATCAGTCCTACCTACGTGGATTTCATACCCTTTTACTTGTGCTGTTTTGCCATCCAGCGTCATGGTGCCGCGTACGTTGGTTAAGGTTTTCTGCTGTGTAAGGGTCGTTTCAGTATCGAGATACCCTAACCCTTCGCTGCTGCCGGGTTCCCCTTCAACGCCATCAGGATCGTGGATGATGTTACCTAACATTTGGTAGCCACCGCAGATACCCATCACTTTGCCGCCTAAGCGCAGGTGGCGTTGAATATCTTTATCCCAGCCTTGTTCTTTTAGGTAATCCAAATCTGCTCTTACCGACTTTGTACCCGGCAAGATAATTAAATCAGCATTGTTTACACGTTCGCCTTTACCGACATAACGTAAATCAATCGAAGGATTCAATCTTAACGCGTCAAAGTCTGTATGGTTGCTGATTCGGGTTAGCACTGGCACCGCCACCTTAAGCTTAGCTTCTCCGTCAGACTCTTGAGCAGAGGTAATGGCATCTTCCGCTTCTAAGTTAAAACCATGCAGATATGGCAAAACACCAATGACTGGCTTGCCGGTTTTTTCCTCTAGCCAATCTAGGCCAGATTGAAGCAGTGCGATATCGCCTCTAAAACGATTTATCACAAAGCCTTTTACACGAGCTTGTTCAGATTCAGACAATAGAGCTAATGTCCCGTAGAGATGCGCAAAAACGCCACCACGGTCAATATCAGCAACGATGATCACAGGGATGTCCGCTTTCTCAGCAAATCCCATGTTAGCGATATCATTTTCACGAAGATTGATTTCGGCTGGGCTCCCCGCACCTTCAATCATCACGCTCTCATATTCTTCAGAAAGTCGGTCAAACGAATCGATAACTGTATCCATCGCCACTTTCTTGTAATCATGATAACCCGTCGCTTCCATGTTGCTCAGCGCTCGGCCTTGCAAAATCACTTGCGCGCCGGTATCTGAGTTGGGCTTTAGCAATACAGGGTTCATGTGAACGGTTGGCTCTATATTACAAGCTTGCGCCTGAACCGCTTGAGCACGGCCAATTTCGCCACCATCTTTTGTCACAGCACTGTTCAACGCCATGTTTTGTGGCTTAAAAGGTGCCACTTTGATTCCTTTCCTTGCCAAAACACGGCATAAACCTGCCACCAAAACACTTTTTCCGGCATCTGACGTTGTCCCTTGAACCATAAGGGCACTTAATGGTGCTCGCATTTGTACTTAAATCCTTAATTTCTTAATTTCTTAATTTTCAATTTATAGCTGTGGGCAATATTTCTCTGCGACCATCTTAACGTCATTGCCGAGTAGATGCTCAATAAAATGAATGGAAAATGAATGTGTTACTCACTCTGGATTCAACCCCAGTGTTGTTTAATAGCTCCATCGAAACGAAGCTTGTGAACGATAACAGGCGCTTCAACAAAAAACGTACTAACGAAAAGAAACGTTTCAAATTCAGAAAAACGTTTCTACTAAAAACAACATTAAGGGATTCACCATGAAAAAAACTGTATTAGCTATCGCATCTACTATTATCCTTGCTCCTACTTTCGCAATGGCTAGTGACCACAACAGCAATAATAATGTCAACAGCAAGCACGAAAGCGCTATTGCTTATACTGGCCCAATTGAAACCGTTTCTGTTGCGACACTACTTGCCGACACAAGCATGTTCGCAGAGCAAGAAGCAATTGTGGATGGCAAGATCGTTCGTCAACTTAAGAATGACACGTTTGTCTTCTCTGATGGCCAGAGTGAAATTCAAATCGAACTTGATGATGATATCCGCCTAGCACAACCACTGACCGCTGATACAAAAGTTCGTATCTTCGGTGAATATGAAGGTGGTAAGACACCTGAAATCGAAGTGGACCACATCCAGGTTCTATAAGCGATTAATATAAAAATACCGACTTCAAATAATTGGCCTGCATATTGCAGGCTTTTTTGTATTATACTGCCGCAAAATACAATTTATATGGAGTCACCATGCTAGGTTGCACGAATAAGACTGTCCTTTTAGGACTCGCTGCACTGTGTTCATTCTCTGCGTCTGCAAACAACTTTAACTACAACACATTCGAGCTGCGCATGGGTACTAGCCCAAGTACTTTCGGTGGTGAAGTCACAACAATGTTCACTCAGAACTCTCATTTTGTTGCTCGTATCGATTCAGAATTTGAAAGTGATTGGGATGCAGCGGTAGGTATGGGATTCAACGGCCCAATCAGTCAATTTGCTGACGTTACTGGCCAAATGTTACTGCACAACATTGAACGGAATGACGATAACCACATCAAAACAGAAATTAACCTTGGCTTGAGAGCTTGGTTAATGGCAAACGTTGAAGTTAACGCACGCCTTGGTCAACTGATCGACAACGATGACACTCGTTCAATTTTGGGTATCGGTGCTCGTTTCCATTCAACTGATCAACTGTCTGTTGGTCTTGATATGCGCAATAACGGCACATATGGCCACCAAATCTTAATGTCGGCTCGATTCGGATTCTAATCTAGATTTCAATTACTGAGTAATAAATAGCTAAACGTATTACATAGAAAAGCCCCGAACATATTAATGTTCGGGGCTTTTTTGTTTGTTAGTTTCGCTGGCTTTTAGTCGTTCACGACCTGAGCCAGCGACTTGCTTTATAAGCTAACCATCAGCATCTTTTTCTGGTGATCTAAGTACTCTTCATAAGTACCTTGGAAGCTCACTAGCTGTTGATCTTTTACATCGATGATGTGTGTTGCTAATGAAGAAACGAACTCTCGGTCATGGCTTACGAAGATAAGCGTGCCAGTGTAAACCTTCAACGCGTCGTTCAGGGCTTGGATTGCTTCCATGTCCATGTGGTTGGTTGGTTCGTCCATTACAAGCACGTTGATGTCTTGCATCATTAGCTTGCCGAATAACAGACGGTTCTTCTCACCACCAGAACAGTTACGCGCTTTTTTGTTCGCATCGTCAGCAGTAAACAATAGGCGACCTAGAATGCCACGTACCATAAGGTCATCGTGCTTCACTGTGCGCCATTGTGAGATCCAATCGAAGATGCTCAGGTCGTTATCAAAGTCAGACGTACTATCTTGTGGGCAGTAGCCTACAGATGCGTTTTCAGACCATTTTACGATACCTTCGTTTTGCTCTAGCTCTTGAACTAGGCAACGTAGCAGCGTGGTTTTACCTACACCGTTCTCACCGATAACCGCAAGACGAGTACCCGCTTCAAGCAGCAAGTTACCACCGGCAAACAATGTTTCGCCATCGAAGCCGTGACCAAGGTCTTGAAGTTCAAGCGCTTGACGGTGTAGTTTCTTACCTTCGCCAAAATCAATAGATGGGCTCATACGGCTCGATGATTTCACTTCATCAAGCGTGATCTTATCCATTTTCTTGGCACGAGAGCTTGCTTGTTTTGCTTTAGATGCGTTAGCACCAAAACGGTTTACGAAATCTTGAAGCTCGCTGATTTCAGCCGCTTTCTTAGCGTTGCTTGCTAAAAGCTGTTCACGAATCAAGCCAGATGCTTCTAGGAAGTACTCGTAGTTACCAGGGTAGACACGTAGCTCACCGTAGTCGATGTCTGCCATGTGTGTACACACAGAGTTCAGGAAGTGTCTATCGTGCGAAATGATGATCATTGTACATTTACGCTGGTTTAGCTCTTCAGCAAGCCAGTTGATCGTGTGAATGTCCAAGTTGTTGGTTGGTTCATCAAGAAGCAGGATATCTGGGTTTGCAAACAGAGCTTGTGCCAATAGCACACGCAGTTTCCAACCTGGAGCTACTTGCTGCATCAAGCCGAAATGGAACTCTTCTTCAATACCCGCTTGAATTAGGATGTCGCCAGCACGGCTTTCTGCTGTGTAGCCATCCATTTCCGCGAATTCACTTTCAAGTTCTGCGACTTTCATGCCGTCGTCTTCGCTCATTTCTGGCAAAGAGTAAATGCGGTCACGTTCTTGTTTTACTTCCCAAAGTTTTCTGTCGCCCATGATCACAACGTCGATAACGCTGTACTGTTCGAAAGCGAACTGATCTTGGCTTAGCACACCCAGTTTTTCTCCTGGAGTGATAGAAACGTTGCCCGAGCTTGGCGTTAATGCGCCACTTAGGATTTTCATGAACGTTGATTTGCCGCAACCATTAGCGCCGATCAAACCATAACGGTTGCCGTTACCAAATTTAGCAGAGATGTTTTCAAACAGCGGCTCTGCGCCAAATTGCATTGTGATGTTCGCGGTAGATATCAAAGAACTAATTCCTAAGCGTGTACTGACAGATAATTATTAGGCTATTTCAAGAACCTAAATAAGAAGTACGAAAGTATGGATTAAACAAAAATCGAAGCGCGGATTATATAGAGATCTCGATCACGTTGTCGAGGCTAAACAGTAAACGAATAGTAAACATAGACCATTTAGATGCTTTTCATACGTTATGGGGTGTAAATAAAAAAATCCCCACCAGCAGAACTGGTAGGGATTTCATTTATCAACACTAAAAGTCTTTTAAGCTCGTCACCTTTGAAACTATAGCTCTTCAAACGAAAAGCTTTGATGACGAGCAGAACTTGTTATTTAGTAATTTTCTTCTGAACGTATTTTTTGCTCACGTCGACAACCGCAACATCTCTAAAGAAGCTTCTACCCAACAGAAGTGGGAAAGAAAGATGCGTTCGGTCGGCTAGCGTAAATTCAGTTTTGTCTTTTAGATCGCCAATTTGAATCGAAGCTACAACCACAGCGCGTCGTTGTGTGCCTTCTGCGCTTGATTGCTTGATCTTAACCCAGCGTTCTACTGGTAAGCTGATCTCTTCAGTTGTAATTCCGTCGTGTTCAATCTTGAACTTAACCCAGTCTTTGCCGTCACGTTCAAAATCAACAATATCAACTGCACTGATTGAAGAGGTTGTTGCACCGGTATCGACACGTGCTTTAAACGCTTCTTTTAAACCAGGAACAAACACCCACTCTTCTTCACCAAGAATCAGTTTGCCGTCACTTGTTTTTCTAACCTTCTCTACTGGTTTTTCAACAGGTGCAGGTTTTACTTCCGGCTCAGTTGGTTTTACTTCTTCAGGCTTCTCAGTAGGTTCCGTTACTTTCTCGCCTTCTGTTGCGTCAGTTTTTGAAGAGTCATCCACAACAGGTTGTTCGATTTGAGGCTTTTGCTCTGGCTCAACAGGAGCTTGAGTTGTAGCCGAACAAGCAAACAGGCCACCACTTAGCATTAAAACTACAATCGCTTTCCAATTATACATTCAGTCACCTTCTATTTTGAAACGTTTGCTATCGCTTTTGCTACATAAGGAATATGAGATTCGGAAAGGCCTGCGATATTGATGCGTCCATCACCAACACCATAGACTCCATATTCTTCACGTAATTGATTCATTTGAGTTTCTTTAAAGCCTAGTACACTAAACATGCCTTTATGGCTTTCAATGAAGTCAAATTGTGACGTGTTATAAGTATTTCGCAATTCATCACATAAACTTTGGCGCAGATTTAACAAACGTTGCTGCATTTCACTCAATTCTTGCTTCCAAATCGAGGTTAGCTCTTGATTCTGAAGAATTGTTTTAACCAAAGCTGCACCATGATCTGGCGGCATTGTGTAAGTTGAACGAGCAAGCGTTAGAAGCTTACCTTTAGCATTGCCAACGTGTTCGCTGTTTTTGCCAATCACGATAGCGGCACCCGTTCTTTCACGGTATAAACCGAAGTTCTTCGAGCAAGATGTCGTAATCAACATCTCTTCGACGTTGTTAGCCATGTGTTGAAGACCTTTTGCGTCTTCTTCTAAGCCATCACCAAAGCCTTGGTAAGCAATATCAACGAACGGCAAGAAGCCATTTTTCTGCGATAGTTTGGTAATTTCCTGCCACGCCTCAAAGTCGATATCCGCACCCGTTGGGTTATGACAGCAACCGTGCAGTAGTACCACATCTGATGGACCCGCTTTTGAAAGGTCATCCAACATTCTTGCAGTATCAACTTGCTTCGTTTCAGGACTGAAGTAATTGTAATATCGAACTTTTAAGCCTGCCGCTTCCATCACCGGTTTGTGGTTAACGTAGCTTGGGTTTGAAATCCAAACCGTGGTGTCTGGTTGAGAAACTTTCATTAAGTCACCCAACATGCGAAGTGCACCACTTGCACCCGGTGTTTGAATCGCAGCAACGCGATCCATTGCAGAAGTCCCTTTAAGCAGCAGATCAACCATGCTCTGGTTGAACTCTTCACAGCCTGCTAGGCCAACGTAAGCTTTGGTTTTCTGCGTTTCAACAACGATATCTTGAGCCATAGAAACGGCTTTCATGATCGGAGTTTCGCCTTGATCGTTTTTGTAAACGCCAATGCCTAAGTCGACTTTATCAGTACGAGTATCGCCGCGGTAAGCAACAGAAAGAGATAGAATTGGATCTAAAGTTGGTTTTGGTAGATGTGAAAACATGAAAGTCACAACCCTTTGAAATTCAAGTAATGAGTTTCACGTTAACATTATCGTAGACAAATCAGAAACATTTTTTAATAGAAGCGCTTAGTTAGAATAAGTAAACAGAGATTGGTCATTTTACGTCACAAAACAGCGTAAATTTCGAACACTTTTAGTGCTTTATCAAAAGAGCAGTAGCTTGTTTAAGAAGTACCTTGTTGATTCTCAGCTAAATGCCTTGTTTGAATTGCCTTGGTGTCATGCCCGACCAAGCTTTAAATCGAGTACTAAAGTTCGCTGCATTCGGGTACCCCACGATCTCGCCAATATGTTGAATCGACCAATCACTCGATTTCAACAAACGAGCAGCGTATTCCATTCTCATACGCATAATATGAGTCATCGGGCTATGAGAGTAATAACGTTGGCACAAACGATGGAAGTGCGGCTCTGAACAAGGAAATAGGTTTGCTAGCTCATGCACATTCCACTCTTTATGAAGCTGCTTTTGAACACTGTCGAACACACGTCTCAAGCGAATCAAATTTCGAGACTGTTGCTGCGGGACTGGTGCATTAATCATGAACTCTATTTGGGCTACGCTGTGAATGGCAATCGCTCCGCCTAAATCAATGGGCAAGGCAATACTTCTCAGCAAGGTATGAATACAAGACGAGACGACTTCGGCTGCAGGAGAGAGCGTATAACTCACTTCATCATTGACGACATTATCCCAATGCTTATCAGGCGATAGAAAGATCCACGCTATCTGCCATGTTTCTTCTTCAATCCCAAAGCCATTCTCAACGCCTGCAGGCACAGTAATGCACGACCCCGGCTCTAGAATATAGCGACACGCCCCACTTTCTAACCACCCTTTGCCCCTAACCGTGTAAAGCAGCATGTGTTTCTGTGGATTCTTCCGATGGACAGAAAAGAAATCTCGGCACGACGCCGTCCCACACTGAACGATACCCAATTCTTCGAATGCCAATACATGGCTTTGATCGACAAACTCTTGGTGTGTCTGATCAGAGATCTCGTACCGTTCGTGTTTCTCACTCATTTCACTGGTCGCTCATTAGGTTTGCCTGCAATTAAATCGCCACTTTAGTCATTCGATAGTTTTGGAATAGATGATTTTGAAAACAGATCGTTTTGACAAATAGACAGCTTTTGAAAATAGATAGTTTGGCAAAAGTTTGTGATGAACCTGAACAATACAGCCTAAACAAATGCCGATAAACTTCTCGCATATTAACCACAGGGGAAATGCGATGCGCTCGACATATCTTCATCTAGACAAAGATTTTTGGCAAAAGCTTTTACACATCGGTTTGCCTGTATCGCTACAAACCATGTTGTTTTCATTACTCGGCGTGGTCGATATTTTTATGGTTAACCAACTGGGTGACTCTGCAACTGCGGCGGTTGGTGTGGGTAACCGCATATTTTTCTTCAACTTGATCATGGTATCCGGGATTAGCGGCGCTGTCAGTGTGCTAGCTTCGCAATATTTCGGTGCGGGAGATTTCAACGGAATTAGACGCACATTAGCACAGTCATGGGCATTGTCTGTCTTTACCATCATCCCCTTTGTGTTGATTTATACATTGGCTCCTGAATCAGTCGTGTCTGTGGTGGCCTCAGACCCTGATTACGTCCGCTTGGCAACGGATTACCTTTGGATAACAGGAGCCAGCCTTTTTGGTACCGCGATCGTAGTGCCCTTAGAAAGCGCACTGCGATCGGTCGGCGAAGCCAAGCTACCCACCAAGATCAGTATTTGGGCAATCATCGTTAATGCGATTCTCAATGCATTGTTGATCTTTGGTTTGTTTGAATTTCCAGAACTGGGCGTAGTTGGTGCGGCTATTGGCACCACGGTGTCTCGATTCTTTCAGACGATAGCGCTGCTTATCATGGCGAAGAAACACTACGCGCATCTATTCCCGACATTAAGTAATTGGCGAGAAGCGATATTACCGAAGCATAGAAAGAAGTACTTCACGATAGCAATACCTATGTTGGTTCATGACACAGCATGGGCGGGCGGGATTCTTATTTATAACGTGATAGTTGGGCAAATGGGTGTTGGAGAGCTTGCGATCATTTCGCTGTTATCGCCAGTAGAAAGTATCTTGATCTCGGCGTTCATGGGGTTTGCGGTCGCCGCTTCGATCATTCTAGGCAACGAGATCGGCGCGAAGAACTATCAACGTGTTGAGAACACCGCATGGGGTTATGTATTGGTCAGCTGTGGGCTTGCGGCTATATTAGCCTTGGTGTGTTGGTTTGCTAAACCCGCGATCGTATACATGATCGGCCTTACTCACTTAGAGCTCAAAGAGACAGCCGTTAACGTCACCTTAGTCATGGCACTCGGCATGATACTAAGAGTCTTCAATATGGTTGGTATTGGTGGCGTGCTGAAAAGTGGTGGAGACATCAACTACAGTATCTTCATCGACCTGTTTGGCCAATGGGCAATCGGCATTCCCCTTGCTTACTTTACTGCGCTGGTGTTGGGTTGGCCGCTAGAATGGGTTTTGATGATTGTGTTACTGGAGGAGTTAGCGAAGATCGCTTTAACTAGCCAGCGAATTCACTCTAAGAAATGGATCAACAATCTAATCGACGAGCCTGAGCACATTCCTATATAAACAGGCGATAGATTCAAAGAACTCACACCCAAGGGCTGATTTGTAGCATTGCGCTAACGATGAAGCCCTTTTTCGTTTACGAGTGTGCAAAGTCACGACAGCAGTTATATATCAGTAAATCGATGGATGATTTGGTTTGTACTACCACGCCAATCCAACATTGGATCCGCTTTATCTTGCTCAAAACGACCATCAATCAAAGTATCAACATATTCAAGTACTTGCCTCTGCTTTTCGTCGAGTTCGTCGAGCTCGTAGCCCGTCCACATCCAGATGTCTTTGCCTTCACATTCTGCTTTTACACGCTGAACAAGCTTAAGCACTTCAGACACGTTTGCAGGATGCAAAGGATCACCACCAGAAAGCGACAAGCCACGACGCTTAATTCGCGGATCATTGAGATCAGCGATAATGTGGTCTTGCAGTTCTTGAGTAAACAAATGCCCAGAGTCCAACCTTTGCGTCGATTGGTTATAACACCCGCGACACTGGTGTACACAACCCGACACAAACAAAGTGCAGCGTGTTCCAGGGCCATTTACAACGTCGATTGGGTGATATTGGTGATAATTCATAAGGCAGTATTGAAAACTCGTGATTACGTAATAGTTTGAGAAGATGTGTTGTAAAAGCTGAAACGAAAGAATTGGTATCGACATAACGCCGATACCAATCATATTTCTTGAAACGTAGCTCTTCTAAATAAGCTAGCTAATAATCTTAGAGCTTACTAAAGATGCTTCACTCGGCGTTTAACTTCTTCTTGCTTACCGAAGTTAAATGGTCGTGCATCTGGGCTACCAAGGTAACCACAAACACGGCGTGTTACCGATACTTTGGTTGAGTCGTGGTTGCCACACTTAGGACACGTAAAGCCCTTACTAGTACAGTCAAATTCACCGTTGTAACCACATTCGTAGCACTCATCAATCGGCGTATTTGTACCGTAGTAAGGAACACGTGTGTAGCTGTAGTCCCATACGTTTTCTAGTGCTTCGATGTTCTTCTGCATGTTCGGGAACTCACCGTAACAGATGAAACCACCACTAGAGATTTCAGGATAAGGCATCTCAAAATCGATCTTGTCGTATGGGTTCACTTTCTTCTGCACGTCTAAGTGAAAGCTGTTGGTGTAATAACCACGGTCTGTTACGCCATCAATCACACCAAACTCTTTGGTGTCGATGCTGCAGAAACGACTACATAGGTTTTCACTTGGTGTGCCGTATAGGCTGAATGCATAACCTGTCTCTTTCGTCCAAGATTCTACTTCACGCTTCATGTACTCCACTAGCTCAAGCGCTTTAGCACGCATTTCGCCGTCGTCGTACAAGTGAACGTCTGTGCCGTAAAGCGCAGTCATTGCTTCGTGGATACCGATGTAACCAAGAGAAACAGACGCACGGCCGTTCTTGAAGATGTCTGCAATAGAGTCGTCTGCTTTCAAGCGAACGCCACACGCACCTTCCATGTATAGGATTGGAGCAACACGCGCTTTCACGTTTTCTAGACGAGAAATACGAGTTTCTAATGCACGACGAGCCAGCTTGAGTTTATCATCAAGCAGTTCGTAGAACTTAGCCATATCTTGTTTTGCGTTAATCGCAATACGTGGCAAGTTCAAGCTAACAACACCTAAGTTGTTACGGCCTTCGTGAATCAACTCACCATTTTCTTCGTAAGTATTCAAGAAGCTACGACAACCCATAGGAGTTTTAAATGACCCTGTCACTTCTACTACTTTGTCGTAGTTAAGAATGTCTGGGTACATACGCTTAGACGCACACTCTAGCGCTAATTGCTTGATGTCGTAGTTTGGATCTTGCTTCTGGTGGTTCAAACCATCTTTGATCGCAAATACCAGTTTAGGGAACACGGCTGTTTTACGGTTCTTACCCAAACCTGCAATGCGATTTTTCAAGATTGATTGCTGAATCAATTTCGAGCCCCAGCTTTCACCTAAACCAAAACCAAACGTCACGAATGGTGTTTGACCATTAGCGGTGTGCAGCGTGTTTACTTCGTACTCCAGAGATTGGAACGCGTCGTAACACTCTTTCTCTGTGCGAGAGATAGCAAAAGCTTCTGGGCTATGAATGTCCCACTCTTTCGCTAGCGATAAGTGCTTCTCGTAGCTCGCCATAACGTAAGGTTCAAGAACCTCATCGATGCGGTTAATCGTTGTGCCGCCGTAGATGTGACTCGCCACTTGCGCGATGATCTGCGCGGTTACCGCTGTCGCCGTAGAAATAGACTTAGGTGTGTCGATTTCCGCGTTACCCATCTTGAAGCCATGCGTTAACATGCCTTTCAGATCGATAAGCATGCAGTTAAACATTGGGAAGAACGGTGCGTAGTCTAGATCGTGGTAGTGAATATCACCACATTCGTGAGCATGTACGATATCACGTGGCAAAATGTGAGTTTTCGCATAGTGTTTAGCCACGATACCCGCCAGCAGGTCACGCTGAGTTGGGATTACTTTGCCATCTTTGTTCGCGTTTTCATTGATTAGATCAACGTTGCTTTCTTCGATCAAACCTTCGATCTCACGAGTTAAAGCGCTTTGCTTCTCACGGGCGATGTCGCGGTCATGACGATATTCAATGTAGGCACGAGCCAGAGACTTGTATGGTCCCTGCATTAGCTCGTTCTCGACCATGGTTTGAATTTCAGAGATATGAACTTCATCGTAGTCTTCGAGCTTCAACTCAACTGCTAATGCCACATTCAGTGCATAAATAGCAATTTCCTTATCGGCTTTGTCTGATGCTGCTTCCACTGCAGCTTGGATGCGATCTCTACTGAATGGAGCTCTTGAGCCATCACGCTTGATTACGATTGATTTCACCACTTCTCCTTACTCTTGAGGTATTCACAGACTTATCCACAAACACACTATATAGAGCGATTTATCGTTTAACTAACACTAGATATTGTGGCGTATTTAACGAGAACCACCAACTTTGAGTATTGATTTGGATCAATAAAAAGAGAACGCTGACTAAGATCAATTCAATATTATTACGCTAGTTCTCAAGACGAAAAGAAACAATGTAACAATAAAAAAACTCCTAAAAAGAGTTGAATTTTTGGTAAGTGTTGTAGGATAACGGCTCATCAATATTGGCAGACAAAATTAGGGATATTTGGCATGAAACGACTTCAAAACTGGATAATGTTAGGCTGCTTACTCAGTAGCCAGACATTTGCTGAACCTTTGACCATATCCAGTTGGAATATCGAATGGTTATCAACCAACGAGGCTGTGAATAAGTTTTCTGACAAACGTGATCAAGCTGATTTCGACAAACTCGCAACTTATTTTCAATCCTTAGACGCAGACGTGGTTGCGTTTCAAGAAGTCGATAACGTAAATGCCATTCAGCGTGTGGCTGGTGATCAATACAAGATATTGATGTCTGACCGGGCGCTATCTAAGAACAGCAACCGCCAATTTAAAGAAGTGAACCAATACACGGGATTTGCAGTTCGTAAAGGAGTAGCCCTCACCGACTACGCTGACTTTCCGCTTGAAACCACATCCAACAGTAAACTTAGGTTTGCCAGCTATATCGTTGTAGAAACAAACTTTAAACCCATTCACATGTTGTCTGTGCATTTAAAGGCAGGTTGTAGCGGAGCGTATAAGTCCAACCGCGATTGCTCTCGTTTAAAAGAGCAAGCTCAGCAACTGAACAAGTGGATAAAGCAAAGAGAGCGCAATAACGAAGACTACGCCATTCTTGGCGACTTTAACCATAACCTCGCTTACTCACGAGATTGGATGTGGAAAGAGTTATCACAATATACTGATGCGCAGTTAGCGACACGAAAGACCCGTGCAGATTGTAAGGTACGCTCTAACCGCAACAATTATCGCACACATCAGTTCCGCTCTGTTATTGATCATATTGTGGTGAGTGAGTCGCTAAATGCTTCTCCTGCAAAGCAGAAGGTATTTGAAACACAAGATGTTCTGGACTACAAACTCAGCGACCACTGTCCAGTTTCAACGACTATTAAATAGTAGATTTTAGATAACAGCAGATTGTAGATAACTGAAAATAATAGAAACAATAAATATAGAAAGAGGCTGACTGACTTTCGTGCTGAAAGCGAGTCAACCTCTATGCTTGGTCAGCTCAGAACGGATAACGTCAAAGCCAATGTAATCAGCTATAAGCTTGCTACTAACACGTTTTGTTCATACGATCCGCCAGCCACATTCCCACCAGCATGCTTATCATAAACACCCACACCGTCGGGTTGCCGCCACTTAGGCTGGTTACCGCAGGGCCTGGGCAAAAGCCTGCAATCCCCCAGCCTAAGCCAAACGCTGTAGATCCAAGAATCAGCTTTCTGTCTATCAACGGATTGTTACGGCTATCTAACGGCTCGCCATTGATGGCTTTAGCGCGCTTTTTAATGACCAGATGATAAAACGGTGCAAAGACCAATAGCGCGCCACCCATGACGAATGCCAAACTAATGTCCCAGTTACCGGTAATGTCTAAGAAGCCGAGTACCTTCTCAGGATCAACCATCCCTGAGATGATCATGCCAGAGCCAAAAAGAATACCTGCGACCAAACCGATAACGATAGTAAATGAAGCGTTTTTCATTATGCCCCCAAGCCAGTCAGATTCTTGATAAACACGGTTACGATTGCCACACCCATAAATACACAGGTCGCAACAATAGAACGTTTAGATAAACGCGCCATTCCGACAATGCCATGCCCGCTAGTACAACCGTTCGCTGTTTTAGTACCAAAGCCCACCAGAAGGCCAGCAATAATCACTAAAGCGAGATTCATCTCTTCTAACTGCGGAAGTTGGTAGCCCGTCGGAATTAATAGCCAACCACTTGCGACCATTCCCACAACAAAGGCGATACGCCAGTGTTTTTCGGTGTTTGCTGTATCCGCATCTTTACGTTCTTTGTTGCTGGTGCCAGTTGGCAATAATCGGCTGACAATGCCACTAACGCCAGCAACTCGACCAATCCCCAACATTAAAACAATGGCCGACACGCCTAACAACATGCCGCCGAAAAAAGCATCCCAAGGAATCAAACTAAGCACAAACCTCTCCTATCCACAAACATCATAAACTCATAACAACCTATAAATTAGATTTTACTAATAAATATAAATTAGTCAATGCTAATGTACTGCGAGTATGTGTCGTTTTGTAAGTCTGGAATTAACAAGCGCCCTGCATGAAAAAAGCCCCTAGGTGTTAACCTAAGGGCTTAAGATTTATTCTGTCTTTGGTAAAGAACAGCTATTTGACCTTGTTCTTCTCAGCAATCCATTGCGACATGTACTTAGTGCTCGCCATACTATGGTGCTTAAGCATTGAACCAAAGAAATTATTCAGTCGATGCGCATCAAGCTCAGAACCTAGCGCAGTCAGTCGCTCGATCAATTTGTCGCCCAGTTGATTCTGTTCATAGTGCGCTTCAAGAATTGAATGACATTGGCTTTGAGCTTTAAGCCATTTCTTTTCATCTTTATAAAGAGCGACAGCTTGTTCAACAAACTCATCAATATCATCTGACACTGCGCCCGGCCATTGCAGTTCACCTTGCGGTAGCATGCCTTCACTGCCGATCTCGCTGGTTACATTCGGAGTTTGCAGCTTCATCGCATCAAGTAACTTGCCTTTAATGCCAGCGCCAAAACGTAATGGCGCAACACAAACACGTGCATCTTCCATCACTTCTTGAGCGTCTTTCGCCCAACCTTTGATATGGAAGCCAGTTTTAGGGTTATGCAAAGCGGTTGCTTTTGGCGGCGGATACGATCCATAAATATGAAGTTCAGTGTCAGGTAACTGTTTACGAATCTTCGGCCAAATCTTCTGTAGCTGAAGTACGGCATCCCAGTTCGGTGCGTGTCTAAAGTTGCCTATCGTCATGAAATGCTTACGTTCTTCAAAGCTTTTCGTGCTTTCAGGAAGCGTATTAAGATCAACCATGAACGGCAGATGATGAAGCAGTTTGGGATCGATATTGAACTCAGATTGAAGCAGTTCCATCTCGTAACTTGAAATGATCAACGAAAGATCACAGCGCAAAATCGCGGCAATTTCACGTTTAGCCAAGTCACTGTACAGGTGCTCTTTCGTTAACTCTGTCTCTTTCTTAACAGCTTCATGTCGAGCATTGCGTAGGAATTGTAAATCTTCAGTATCCAGTAGCTTAAAGGCATTGGGACATACCTTCTCGACGCGCCAGCCGAATTGCTCTTCCATCATAAAACGGTCAAACATCACAACATCGGGCTGCAGCTCTTCAATGTAATCGTCAAAGCTATCGCAATTTAACTGTATAGATTGGCTTGTGATGCCCTCTTCAGAGAGATCAATCATGTGCTCGGTTTCTTGAGCGGGTGTTGCAAATTCAACTGACCAACCTTGTCTCTTAAATAGACGTAAAAGAGACATCATATGGCTGCCAGCCGCCGATGAATTCGGTTCTGGCCAAACGTAGCCAATTGCTAAAACTTTCTTCAAAATACTTCCTAAGAAATAACAAAAGGGCCACAGAAGCCCCTAATAAAACGTTAATCGAGTTATGCCGCTGATAATAATGGTTCTAAGAACTCAGCGATCAGATTCGTTCACCTACATTGCGAGCTATCATAAGCACTTCATCGGCTGAGTAAAAGTTTGAAATCGTGGTTTCGACTTGAGCGCCCAATGTCGACTGATAGAGCTTTTGTGCAAAGTTATCTGCTCTGGTGGTCACTAATACATGTTTTAGTGTCGAGCCCTGCTCTGATAGCTTCTGCTTCACTTGAGGCAAAGAGTCTAGAATCAGCTTTTTGCCCAATCCTTGCCCCTGAGCACTCGGTAACACAGCAAGTTGTTCTAGCTCCAAAACAGCTTCAGGCCTAAACCCACTCTTTTGAACCCAAATAATGTAGCCGACAATCTCGCCATCGCTTTCAGCAACAAAGTTAAGAAAGCGTGGCGCAGCATTTAAGTTACATTGTAACCAATTTTTTGAGTTTTGCTGTCGAACAAAAGTAGCTTGGTGAACTAAAGCCGCTCCATCGAGGTCGGCTTCTGTCATAAAACGAACTTGCGCCATGCTGCTACTCATTCTCAGAATTAGGACGCGTTTTACACTGTAAAATGGCTCTCTCTAGAAGTTCTAATGCCGAGCTATCTGCTTCTGGAAGCTTAGCGTCCGATTGACCTAACGGATCAACACGGCTACCCCACTTAATATGGCCTGCCCCCCAAGTTAAACCGGCACCGAATGCCGCCACAAGGATGTTTGAGTTCGGTTTAACAAAGCCTTGCTCTAACGATTCACACAATGCAATTGGCACAGTCGCAGCCGACGTGTTGCCATAGTTTTGAATGTTCACAAACGCTTTCTCACGTTCAATGCCCGCCATATCACACAGAGTTTGAATAATTCGGATGTTCGCTTGGTGCGGAATCACAACATCGATGTTTTCAGTTGAGATGCCAGTGCGACTCAATACTGTATGTGCTGCAGCGCCCATTCCTTTCACTGCACGCTTGAAGATCTCTTTACCAACGAAATCAAAATCCCAGTAACCGTTATCAGCAGCAAAGCGGTCCATAGACGTACCGAATTTTGGTACTGCTAGAATGTCACGGCCCTCTGCGTCACAACCGATTTGAGCTTCTTGTAAACCCACTTGTTCTTCAGTACGCGATAAAACCACAGCGCCAGCGCCATCACCGAATAGAACCGCAGTATCACGCTTGGTCCAGTCGATGAAGAATGAAAGACGCTCTGCACCCACAACGATCGCATTGCGGTAGTTGCCCGCTTGAATCAATCGAGTTGCTGTTTCAACACCGTAGATAAAGCCTGTACACGCTGCATTAAGGTCAAAAGCTGCTGCGCTCTTGATGCCTAAGTTCTGTTGAACTTTAGACGCGGTATTTGGAATAAGAGAGTCTGGACTGCACGTCGCTACGATCACAAGATCGATATCTTCGGCTGTTAAACCAGCACACGCCATTGCATGTTGAGCAGCAACGGTCGCTAGCTCAGAGGTATTTACATGACTGATACGACGATTTTCGATACCAGTTCGAGTACGAATCCACTCGTCAGACGTATCAATGAAAGTGCTTAAATCATCATTGGATAGCACGGCTGGTGGCAGACACTTTCCCCAGCCCGTAATTTCAGCGTAAAATTTTGTCATCATTTACCTGTTTATTGTTTGTTTTTATTTGAGTATCTTATTCTTGTTTTAAACAGTATAAGCGTTCCGTACATGATTCGTAAATCGCGTTAGGCACGGAGACGCAATAAAAAGAGAAAGTTATGTCTACATTCAACACACGTTGCCCTTCTTGCGGTGGCGTAAACCGAGTTCCTTCAGAAAGAATTTCAGAAAGCCCTACTTGTGGTAAGTGCAAAAACGCACTTCTAGACGGTGCACCAATCGAAGGTACGTCACTGAATTTCCAATCAATTTTGAACAGTTCACAGCCTGTCGTTGTCGATTTTTGGGCGACATGGTGCAACCCATGTGTAGGTTTCGCACCTGTGTTCAGCGATGTCGCTAAAGAGCGCGCTGGCGATGTTCGATTTGTTAAAATTGATACCGAAGCTCAACAGCAACTGGCGGCTATGTATCAAATCAGAAGCATCCCAACGGTGATGGTGTTCAAGAACGGTCAACGTGTTGATACGATTAACGGTGCACTGCCAAAAGGTCAATTTGATCAGTGGCTTAATCAAGCACTAACTAAGTAATACTATTGGTTAAGCTATTGATTTAGCATTACTTAATTCTAAGTAAGCACACAAAAATAGGTTAGAGAGTCTTACCAAATCAAGACTATCTAACCTACTGTTTTATTTATGGTTATCACTTAACTTCTTGAATAAAACTACAGCTTCGCCTTTCGCTTGAATATTAGATTCTTGCTTGCCAAACCCGTATTGCTGTTTGATTTGATCTGCGACTTTCTCAGCAATCATAATGGTTGGTGCATTGGTGTTTGCCCCAATCAGTGTCGGCATCACAGAAGCATCAATGACTCTCAAATTATCCAATCCATAAACTTTGAGATCTTTATCTACCACAGCTAAAGAATCGCTACTAGGTCCCATTTTACAGGTCCCGATCGGGTGATACTGAGTGTCTGCACGATTGCGAATATCTTGCTCGATAGCCTTGTCATCACTGGCGTCCACAGGGTAGAAAGCATTGCCTCGGATATCATCAAACGCGGAACTCTCTAACATTTGATACTGCTTCTTCCAGCCCTTAATCATGATCTCCATGTCTTCAGGATGACTGAAAAACGCAGGATCGATCTTAGGCGGATCATAGGGATCATTACTATTGAGCATTACGGTGCCGTAGCTCTTCGGTCGCAATAAGGTGACATGAGAGGTAAAGCCATGACTGGTATGAATTTTTCTAGCATGGTCATCTACAACAGCGACCACAAATACAAACTCTAAATCCGGTACAGCGATATGATCTTCGGAACAGAGAAAGCCTATTCCCTCTGCAAAATTACTGCTCATTTTACCGCGGCGTTCTTTGTGCCATAGTGGTAAGGCTTTGGTCATTTCAGAGGCCATTTGCAGCGAGATACCAAAAGTTTCACGCTTTTCACTGCATTTATACGAATGTACTAAGTCGATATGATCTTGAAGGTTCTTGCCCACTCCAGGTAATTCATGAACCTGTTCGATTCCATGTGTCTCTAGTTCAGTTTGAGCACCGACACCAGACAGTAACAGCAATTGGGGAGAACCAAACGCGCCAGCGGAAAGAATCACTTCTTTGTTGCATCGTATCTGATAACGCTTTCCGCTAGAACCATATTCAACACCAATCGCCTTCTTGCCTTCAAACAAAACCTTATGTGTGGTGGCTTTAGTCACGACCGTGAGATTCGATCGTGAAAGGTTTGGCGTTAAGTAAGCCTTGGCAGCACTGCATCGTTCACCATTCAGCTGTGTTACCTGCGTCGGCATCGCCCCAAACTGAGCAGCGCCGTTAATATCCTCATTGCGAGGTACACCTATCGATTCACACGCCGTTAAATAACGTTCCAACATAGGGCTTGGCGATCTAAGATTGGCCACATTAAGAGGACCACCTTGGCCATGGAGCTCATCTTGGTGGACTTCGTTGTTTTCTGCTTTCTTAAAGTAAGGCAAACAGGATTCATAGTTCCAGCCAGCATTGCCCAAGCTTTCCCATCTATCGTAGTCATAGCGATGTCCACGAGCGTACATCATGGCATTGATAGAGCTAGAACCGCCAAGTGTCTTACCTCTAGGCTGATAGCCTTTACGACCGTTCAAACCCGGCTGTTCAACCGTTTCGAATGCCCAATTATTGAGTTTGGTTGGCATCATCGCCACCACGCCAACGGGTGTGTGAATGAATGGGCTGGTGTCTTTACCACCCGCTTCTAACAAGCAAACCGTCACATCAGGATCTTCCGACAGCCGAGAAGCCATCACACACCCAGCTGAACCACCGCCAACAATAATAAAATCATAACTATCCATTTGCCACCTCCGCTATTTCTAGTGGGTGTAACTCACGCTTCAAGATTTTTCCGGTTGCTGTCATGGGTAAGGCTTTACGAATGAATACCTTACGCGGGTATTTGTAGTCGGCGAGTTGCTCACGACACCATGCTATCAAGGCGGCACTATCACATTGCGTATGTTCGTGAAGAACCACATGCGCGTGGATCTCCTCGCCTAAATGTTCATGATGCTCGCCTACCACCGCGACCATTTCGACATCGGGGTGACACATCAACACTTCTTCGACTTCACGTGGATAAACGTTGTACCCACCACGAATAATCATGTCTTTAACACGGTCAACAATGAACAAATTGCCATGCTCATCGACGCGACCGATATCTCCCGTTAAGAACCAACCATCACGAATAGATTCAGCTGTCGCCTCTGGCCTTTGATAATAGCCTTTCATCACACTTGGGCTTTTAATGCAGACTTCGCCGAGTTCACCCATAGCGACAGAGTTGCCTTGTATATCAGTAATCTTGATGAGGTGGCCACATAAAGGCTGACCGACACTACCCGATAAACGATCGCCATCAATATGATTAAAGGTCGCAACCGGCGCCGTTTCCGAGAGCCCATAACCTTCTAAGACTGGTAATTCAAAACGAGATTCAAACTGTCGTATAACCTCAAGCGGCATAGAAGCACCGCCAGAAACACCTAACCTCAAGCTGTGTTTAACCTGTTCAGAGCGTTTGCTTGTGTTTTCTAAACTATCAGAAGACTCTTCTCCCGCCTTTAATAGCGCGATATACATAGTAGGAACACCCGCAAACACGCTGACTTTATGGCTAATGATCTGTTCAATAACCAATGACGGTTCAAAACGAGGAATCAACACCATGGTGGACCCTGTTAGCACACTCGCGTTCATCATGACCGTCTGACCGAAGCTATGGAATAAAGGCAGTGTGGCCATTGTGGTGTCGCTGTATTCCAATCGCATTAGATACTGTGACGACATCGCGTTGGTTTGCATGTTGGTGTGGGAAAGCTCAGCCCCTTTTGGTTGACCCGTCGTGCCAGAGGTATAAAGGATCACAGCGGTATCATCGCCATGACAAGCCACAGACTCAAAAGGAGTAAAAGGTTGTGCCAACCAATCAGCGATTGATTCATGCTCCTCATTACTTTCTAAAGTAGTGTCTGTGTTTGTTGGGATAGGCATCTCGACAAAGTGTTCACAGTGGTTTGCCTGCTCAAAACCTTGTAAACCATAGCGACCAATGGGAAGCTCTTCACTGCCGTCAAAACATAAATAGGCCTTCGCGTTAGAGTCATTAAGGTGATAAGCGATCTCTCTGGCCTTGAATAGCACGTTCAAAGGCACGACTACACAACCCGCTTTTAGAATCCCGTAATAGGCTATCGGAAAGTAAGTCACGTTCGGGCATGACAACGCTACCTTATCTCCGTTCTGCAACCCAAGTCTTTTCAAGTTAGCAGCCACGTTTCCAGAAAGTTGTTCTAACTGAGAAAAACTGATTTCATCCGATCCCATACGCAGAGCGGCTTTAGTTGGAAAAAGCGAAGCGCTACGCTCCAAATTAACAGCAAGATTGTGCATCCATGATCTCCTTGTGCGGCTTAGACCTGTTTGTGACGGTCACCGTAGACGTTCTAATCGTTGTAATAAGTCTCTTTCTTGTCATCACGAGCCTGCACATTGGTGTGTCATGTAGATAAGAGTCGTTATTGAGCAAAATGTTTGAGACGCTCCAATGTGCAGCCCAATAAATTACAACATTTCGATAACATTTCGAACAGGTTTCAAAAAGACAAAAACCGGTGATATTCGGACACAGCCTGCGCTAGCCCAATAAAACCTTGCACACATAAACCAAAATTTGGAACAAGCTTGCGAAAGTGAGAACAAGCAACAGGCGTAAATGTTAAAAGTTCGGTTAAGATATCGATATTCAGCAAGAGGCAGCTTATGGAATACACCGCAGTTTACGAACCCGACATGCAAGCATTCGGCATTCTGGATCTTCAGTTGCTGCATCGTTACCTGTCGCCTGTTCTCAGTATCGAAGAGTTGCTCGAAGGAAGTAACATCGATGCTCTCCAACTCAACACACCCGATACACACATCACTTTGGCGCAAAAGCTTGCTGTGTTCAGTAATGCGTTAGCGAATTCCAACGAAGACGGATTGGGGCTTAAAGTTGGCCAACAAGCGAGGTTCAGCGATTTCGGCGTGCTCGGTTATGCGGTGTTTAGCAGCGAAACACTACTCGATGCCTTTTTAATCGGGTTTAAGTATCTGCAACTTGCTGGCCCTGTCCTCAGGAAAACCATGTCTGTAGAAGACAACATTGGTTACTTTCGCGCAGAGCAACTTATCGAACTCGATTCTTTACTGCCCTTTTGTTGTGAATACTGGTTCTCGGCGATACACAGTTTGTGCGAAGAGGTCTTACAGCAGCCCTTTCCTTCTCAAGTGATCCGCTTCCCCTATCCAAAACCTGAATACGGCGATCTATACACAGAGATTTTCCGCTGCCCGGTTGAATTCAATAGTGACCGGCTTGAATGGGAGTTCGACGCAACCACCTTGTATTCATCTCTTCCTACCGCCAACCCCATCACTTTACAGATGTGCTTAAAATCGTGTGATGACATGTTGGCAAAAGTCAGTGCACCCAGTAGCCTCAAAGAGAAAGTCTCTCAGATGCTGATTGAAAGGCCAGGATGTTACCCTTCTATAGAATCCATTTCTTCAGAACTGGGCATGTCTTCTCGAACTCTGCGTCGTCACCTGAAAGCAGCCGATACCAGCTACCAGAAGATACTGGACCACGTTCGTTTTCACCTTTCTCGACACTACCTTTCTTCAACTCAAATGAGCATTGAAGAGATATCTGAGCGCGTTGGGTTTTCAGACAGCGCTAACTTTCGACATGCCTTTCGTAAGTGGAGTGGAAGCTCGCCACGTCAATACCGTAAAGAAACGGTCTAACACTTAAAATCCCACTCAATCCAAATCATAAAAAGACAATCACGCTGCAATCTTTTTCTAAATTAAACCACCAATGAACAACGGCTTAACGACTTTTTGCCCGCATAAAATCTCGCCAAACCACCAAATATCGCAACCGTATTTTAGTTTAGTTGGTCGATAAATTTCTTTTATCTTAACGACCATTTTTATTTGTTTTACCCAATTCAGTTTCTCCCCCATAGTCGCGGAAAATTCATCGTTTCTTTTACTATCAGAGGCTCCTGCATTGGACAACATCCAACCAACAACTCGCATAACTGTTCCTGTTATTGCATTGTCTTTTTACGCGATCGCTTCAGGCTACTTAATGAGTTCATTACCATTAATGCTGTCTGAGTATGGCTTAGACAAAGATCTATCGAGTTGGTTGGCGAGTGCATTCTATGCAGGTCTACTGGCTGGTACATTATTGATTGAACGTGCCATTGCGCGTGTTGGCCACAAAGATGCGTTCGTCATCGCATTGAGTGTGTTCATCGCAACGATCCTTGTATTGCCATTGATCCCACACCAAGCAGTATGGCTACTAGCTCGCTTTGTGGCTGGTGTGGTGGTTGCAGGTATCTTCGTGATTGTAGAGTCTTGGCTAATGAGCGGCGACGAGTCACAACGCGCAAAACGTCTCGCTATCTACATGTGTTCACTGTACGGCGGTTCTGCAGTTGGTCAGCTTGGTATCGGTTACCTAGGTATTACTGGTGGCGTACCTTTCATCGCAATGTTCACCCTTCTGTTTGGTGCGATCATTGTGCTGATGTACGGACAAGCAACTCCACCACAGATCCACGATGCGCAATCTTTGTCTTTAAAGCAGATCAGCAAATTAAGCCACAGCGCGCTAATTGGCTGCATTGTTTCCGGATTAACGCTAGGTGCGATTTACGGCTTGATGCCAGTTGAACTTGCTCAACGTAACATTGCACACGAAGACATTGGTGGTTTGATGGCTTTGGTTATCATGGGTGGTATGGCTGTACAGCCGATGGTGACTTGGTTATCTCACCACGTAGGACAAGTGTTATTAATGGCTTTGTTCTGCCTGCTAGGGGTTGCAAGCATTGGTGTGCTGACTATCAATCACGATTTCTACGTACTAGGCATGAGCTTGTTCGTATTAGGCATGGCCACATTTGCGCTATACCCAATCGCGATTAACTTAGGTTGCCGTAACCTTGACCCAAGCTACTTGGTGTCAGTGACTCAAATCATGCTACTTTGCTACAGCATCGGTTCTGTTGCGGGACCAATCGTTGCAGACAGCTTTATGGATTCACAAGCAGGATTGTTCACTTACCTATTCGCGTCTCTACTTGCTACAACGATCTACATGTTGATTGCTAGCCTAAAGCGCTCTCACCTACAGATTGCAGGCGAGTAAGCTTAAATAGACAGACACTAGATGCGTGTCATTAGGGCTCCGAGTTCAGACTTTATGTCTAAGCGAAGGGCCCTTTTCAACTCATGCCTATATGTAACCTTCTTCTCCCACACTTCTCATTTCATCGTGCAAGGCTAACCAAGAAGTCGATGGCTCTTTCGATATTGACTGGGTGACAAACCGAAATGCTTTTTGAAACGATGCGAAAAGTTATAAGGATCTTTGTAGCCTAAGCGATTAGCAATCATAGAAACTGACCAATCTTGATATTTCAGTAGACTGGTGGCTTTGTCCATGCGTAATTGAATCAATTTACTGCGTGGTGAGAGGTTGAATAGCGTCTTGGTGACTCTATTGAGTTGCTCTTCACTGATGAACACTCTTTCAGCCATCCCTGCCACTGTCCATGGCTGATGCAGACTACTTTCAATTTCGTTATAGAGCGCTTGAACACGTGCAGTGGTGCTGGTCGACTTAGGCTCAAACCCCGTCAATGTTCGGATAATTTCACTCAAGAGTAACTTACGGTAACTGGCTCTACCGCCTATCTCAAAGTAAACCAAGTTCATTAATGACCAGATCTGCTCACACTCTCCAAAAGGCACAATCCCCTGTCCTAAACTTGCTATGTGCTGCCATTGCTTGGTGTCAGGCGTCAGCATCCACGCCATTTTCCAATAATTATATTGAGGATCGAGTTCAAAACGAAATGGGGTTTCAGCAGGAAGCACCACGAGTGTATAAGGCGTAATCGCTTTGACCGATGCTGCGGTTGTTAGAATCCCGCCACCTTCCATAGTGAAAATCAACGTATGAACATTAACGGATTCGCGCTCAACCCAGTAGCCATCATATAGCTTCGCCATGCCGCCCATATAGACACCAAAGCTTTTCATCTCTGGAATATCTTCAACGGTCAAAAAACGTTCTTTGCACTGTTCAGCGAGAAAAACATCATCATGCCAAGTTGATTTTGGTCTCATTGAATCAATGACGGATTCGCACAGGTTTTGTTGTTTTTTAAACATGTTGTTACTTCGCTCAAATCACTATAGTTCTGCCATAAATCGGAGAGCTTATGACAACTAACATCAACCCTAACTCATCTATGAATAACAAGCCAGAGAGCATCTTACCTCGTATCGTTAAACTGGGTTTACCTGTTGCTTTACAAAGTGCGCTTGTCGCTATTCTTGCCCTTGCTGACGTATTAATGGTCAGTGATTATGGTATGGAAGCAGCTGCGGCTGTGGGAATTGCATCAAAATGGCACTTCGTTGCTATTATGATTATGGCAGGGTTGGCCTCAGCAAACGGAACATTAGTTGCTCAATACTGGGGAAAGAACGACCGAAAAAGCGCGCGAACGGTATCATCTATCGCAATGGTGTTTGGCTTAAAAGTTCTGCTGCCTGTTACTGCAATCATCACTCTTGGTTCTCAGTTTTTAATGATGTTGCAGACCAGCGATCAAACCGTGATTGAACTTGGCGCGACTTACCTGTGGTATGGATTCCCTGTCCTTCTGCTGACTCACATTGTGGTCGTGGTAGAAGCAAGCATGCGCTCATCAGGTGACACCGTAACACCACTATTGCTTGGTGCGGTCACGATTGCCCTCAACATCGCACTTAACTTCGTACTCATTAAAGGTGCCTTCGGTATTCCAGCGATGGGCGTTGCAGGTGCGGCATTGGCAACCACTTTAGCGCGCTTGATTCAAGTGGGTTTGATGTATGGCTATATGCGCATGCGTAAACACTGGTTGTTAACCACGCCTAGCTCACCACATCGTCCGTCATTATGGTTGTCTTACCGTCGTATTGCTTTGCCACTAACGATGAATGCCGTGTTATGGGCAATGGGTACTATGGCATACCAAATGATCTTCGGTCACATGGGCACAACGGAACTTGCTGTGTTCTCTATGCTCGCGCCTTTTGAGTCGCTGTGTTACTCGATTTTCTTTGGTATTTCGGTAGCGTGTTCAGTGTTACTTGGTCATTCATTAGGCCGTGATGAGTTTGACGACGCAATGAGTATGGGACTGACCTTCATTAAAGCCGTGGTTGGATTTGGCGCGGTTGTTGGATTGCTACTGTTTATGGGCAAAGAGCATGTTCTAACATGGCTGAACCTTTCTACAGATGCTCTCTACCCGCTCGCTTCACCTGCAATGACCATTATGTGTTTTGCTGTGGTGATTCGTATGCTGAACATGGTGATCATCAACGGTATCATTCGCGCTGGTGGTGATAATGCGTTCTGCCTTCGCATGGATTTCATCGCGATGTGGATGGTGGGCATTCCAGTATGTGTTTACGGCGCGTTTGTCGCTGGATGGGATTTCAAATACATCTATGGTTTGATGTTGGTGGAAGAAGTGGTGAAACTGGCAATTTGTTCTCATCGTTACCTAAGCCGACGCTGGATCAACAACCTCACAGTGACCTATGACGAGCCTCAAGCGGCATAGGCTACTTGGCTAGATTCAAGCTGAGATGGAAGTGTATCTACATCAAAAAGGTCTGCGCAATCAGACCTTTTTCGTTTCTTCAGCAACCACTTTTAAACGCCAGTTACTTCTTATTCATTCGGATATGGCGGTTCGACACATTCGACAGTGGCTTCTCAGACACTTTTCGCTTTTCATGTATCAAATGTCTGATCGCTAAAATCGGATGCTTGAGTAACATTCTTGGCCCAGCATAGCGCATGACTAAACGCATCTGCTCTTTCGGATCGGGCTTATAGCAATGGATCGGACACTTATTGCAGGTCGGTTTGGCTTCACCATAAGGGCATCTATCCAATCGTGTTTCGGCGTAACGCAACAGTTGCTCACACTCCTCACATAACGCGTTATTCTGACGAACTTCACCGTGGTGATCTTTGCAATAGATGTGCACCATCGCAATAACGGTTTTGTACTCCGTTGCGAGCTCACCTTGTAGAATATTGTTATGTTGGAACATGTTTTAATTACCTAATGAGAAACCGTACAGGTTGAGATTAACGCTTTCGCTTATCACATCTTCAACTCGCTCGAACACAAAGCCTAACTTAGTCAGTAGTGTGATACTTCGAATGTTATCAGAGGTAGTGATGGCAACTAAATGATCGATATCAGCATTCTGCTTAGCTTGTTCAATTATCGCCTCCGCGGCTTCTTGGGCAAAGCCTTGACCATAAAACTCAGGAGCAAACCCGTAGCCAATATCATGCGACGCTAAGGTGTCTCTTTTTATTAATCCGCAGATACCAATTGGCGTTGAAGTTTCTTTGATTTCAACCATCAACAAACAGACACCCTTCTCTTCATGCATCTTAAGAATGTTGTTTTCAATGTACTCGACAGCCTTTTCAGTGTCGTTGATTTCCTTATCACCAATGTAACGCAGGAAATCTTCTGAGCTGTATAGTCGTTGAATAAACGCCGCATCTTGAGGTGTGATCATTCTTAATCTTAAACGTTCGGTCTCGACTGACTGCATAGTGATATTTTCCTTGCTGAATACCATGTAAATATTGAGTTCTAGAGCTAAAATGATTATCCTCCACCGCCTAAACTAAATACAAGGCTATGCAGCAATGAACCGTAAGAAAAAAATCAATCAAATTCTAAAAAAGAAGCAGAAACAGGCGAATTCTAAACTGCATAGTAGCAACAAGCCTCGCTACATCTCTAAAGCTGACCGTGCAAAAATGGAAGCTGAAGAACAAGCGAAAGCAGCTCAAGAGCAAGCTGAAGGTTCAGTAGAAGCAACTGTTGAAGCTGAAGAGACAAAAGCTGCAGAGTAAGTTTATACTCGCAGTCCTCTTGTCTGACACTCTTTTCAGAGCCAACAGACAAGAACAAAAAAGCAGCCTCAAATTGGGCTGCTTTTTTGATCCTACCATTTTTAATCGCGCTGGTTAGCCTTTGAATGGCTGCACTTCCCAACGGGCAAACGGTGCTTTTGCGTTGATTCCCGCTCTGCCCCAACGATCAACAGAATCCACTACCAAGATACGCTCATTCGGTACCAATGATTTAATCAAGTTGCTTGGCTTTTTCGCTGTAACTAACCATAGAGCATCATCTTCCGAAAACATCGCTTTGAGTTTGGCTTTGTCTTGAACTGTCCATTCCAGTTCAGCTTTGAATATACGCTCTTCAACAAACAGTTGACTACCTGAAGCGAAATCTTCCAAACTTTCTGAAAGCAACAATACTGAATCTACGTCGTTATCCAATAACACTGCTTGCTGCTTGTTGATCAGTTCACGAACATCCAACATCACACGTTGTAAGTTGCTATCAATCGTTTCAGCTTGCGCAGGCCACAACAACTTAAAGTCATCAGCCACAATTGCCGCCATACGCGTTAGATTGGTTGGGTTTAACCACGCGTATTTAGACACTTCACCATTTGATAACGTCAGCGCAGCTACACCTTGCGCGCGCGGTGTAATCGCTTGAGCCGCATCCACTTCAACCAAACGGATATTGCCCTGTCTTGCGTATACAAATGTAGGATCAGCTTGCCAAATAGATGACAGCGTTAATGCTACGGTCGCCTTTTCGCCGGATTGAAGGACTTTGCTTGCGCCTTTAGTACCAAACCAGTTTGGCAGACGATCAATGCCGTAGCGCTTTGGTGGCAGATATTCGGTGGTAATGTCTGTGCCTTTGGTTAGCTCTGTCGCCAAAGCATAAGTCACAGGCGTACTGGTAAGGATATCCTCGGCATTAGCACTGATAGACACCATTGAGCCGGCCAACCATAGGCTGCTAACGGCACCAACTTTAGTAATAGCCTTCACTGTTCTTGAGATACGATTAATTAAAGAGGTCATGATTATGCCTTTCTTATAATCCGGTATAGCGTTGCCGCTAGGAAAAATGTCGCTGAAACGATGATGATCGAAGCGCCCGAAGGTACTGGTAGTTTCAATTCCATAGGTAAGACGGTTCCAACTAAACACGCGACTGTTGCCAGTAATGCCGACAGCAATACAAAGCTGCCCATGCGTTTAGTTAACAAGCGAGCTGTCGCACCTGGGATCAGCAATAATGCACCAACCAGAACAGCACCTACGATCTTCACCGCTGCAATCGTCACTAAGGTGATCATCATGACAAACAAGTAGTCGTAGAAACTGGTGTTATAACCACGAACCTTGGCAATATCAGGGCTGATACAGGTTAGAAGAATACGGTTGAACGTCGGTATCAAGAGCAAAATAATGATCGCGCAGCTGCCTGCGAGAATCGCTAAGTCTTGGTCTGTTACCGTCAAAATCGAACCAAATAGTACGTTCTCAAGCATGTGGATGTTGATCTTACGCGCCACGTACATCAGCAATGCCGCACCCACTGCCAGTGCTAAAGCAAGGAAAACGCCAACTAAAGTATCGTATGGCACATTGGTTCTGTTTCTTACAAAGTGAAGAAGCAGCGCGAAGATCATACAGAAGCTAAACAGACCAATAATTGGGTTTTCTGGTGGCTCGCCAAGCAACACACCTATAGCGATACCGGTTAATGCCGCGTGGCCTACCGCTTCAGAGAAGAAAGCCAAACGCTTAGCAATCACCAAAGTACCCAGACCACCTAACAGAGGACCAAGTAGTAACGCTGCAACCAAAGCATTGACCATGAAGGCATACATGAAACTGTCTGATAACCAGCCCGCTTCCACGCCACTAATGGCTAGTTGTCGTAACCAATCCATTACGCAACCTCCTTCGATTTGGTCATCGCAGAGCCACTGCTGTAGTGCTGGAACAGGCTCTCGATTTTACTTGGGTGTAAGACTTGTTCGTGTGGGCCACTATCAACCAAGAATCGATTCACAACATGTACGTTCGCTTCGAGTCGACGCACTGCCGTGACATCGTGGTGTACCGCAAGGATCGTACGACCTTCACTAACACATTCACGAATTAACGATTCAAGATAACGAACGCCCTGCTCGTCCATACCCGTGGTTGGTTCATCCAACACCAGTAGACTTGGGTTATCTAATAGCGCTTGGGCAAACAGCACGCGTTGCTGCTCACCACCCGATAACTGTCCCATGCGGCGGTCGCTACGAGTAACCATACCAACGCGATCTAATTGTGCGAGTGCAAGATCCAATTGCTTAGATTTACGACGCCAAAACAATGGGATTCGTGTTTGGTTAAGCAGTACGAAGTCCATTACAGTCAAAGGCAAGCTAGACTCGAAGGTCGCTTTTTGAGGTACGTAACCAATACTCTGCTTTTCTGGCCAGTGGATATTGATTTGGCCAGAGAAAGGCGTAAGGCCAAGCACAGAGCGCAGTAATGAAGTTTTACCGCCACCGTTTGGCCCCATGATCACATGACACTCGCCCGCTTTAAGTTCGAGCGAGATATCATCAAGAATTACGTTGTTATCGTATTGCAGACCGAGTTTATTAATTGAGATTGATGGACCTAACATTATGCGTTCCCGCTTTTAGCTTGGTTCGCCGCCGCAAATTTCATGGCTTCGATTAACGTCTCTAGGTTCTTCTTCATCTCAACTTCGACTTTATCGTCTTCATATTCACCGTGCGTCATGTGAGAAAAACGATAAAGCTGAACGCCTGTTTCCGCTTCAATTGTGTCAACAAAACGGTTTGGCATGTTTAACTCGTAAAACAGAACATCAATGCCTGATGCGCGGATCTTCTCGATCGTCTCTTGCAGTTGACTAGCACTTGGTTCAACACCGTGTGCAGGCTCGATTACTGCCGCAACATCCACACCAAACTCTTGAAGGATGTAGCCATAAGCATTATGTGTAGTCGCGACCTTCATACCTGAAGTATCTAACTCACCTAATGACAACATCGCATCGCGCTTCATAAAGCGAAATTGCTTTGCGTATTTACGTGCATTCTTACGATAAAAAGCCGCGTTGTCAGGGTCGAGCTTAGAGACCTCACTCGCGATGGTGTAAACCTTTTGAATTGTTGTCGAAAGCCCAACAAAGGTATGTGGGTTAACGGCACCTTGACCAACAGACTGACCAAGAGCAGGAAGTAGAGGCACTTCTTTGTTTGCTTCGATCACGACTAGGTCATCACGTTGCGCGGCTGAAATCACTTTAAGCGCGAAGTCATCGTGACCAATACCGTTTACCACGATGGCGTCCATCTGGCTCAATCTCTTCAAGTCGTTCGGTTGTGGCAAGTAGTTATGCGGATTAAAGCCGGCATCAACCAAAGGAAGGATGTTCACTTTGTCGCCTACTACTGCTTTTACGTAGCTGTAGTAAGGTTGAAGCGTGATACCAATCGTCAGCTTGTTGCTGTCGATCTTATATTCTTTTGCCAATGCATTGGGTGCCATGAACACCGCTAATAACGACATGAACAGAGTCATAATTCGCATAGTAATTCTCTTATTATTAGTGAGCATCGCTTTCATGATGCTTTTCAATTTCTGATTCGTTCACGACCATTTTCCAACCCGTAGACTCTAGCGTGTGTTGGTCAAAAGTAGCGGGCTGTTTCGCTACACCGCCCAAGAAGATCCAGATTTCAGGAGAAACGCTGTTCGCATTTAAAATAAAGGAATCCGCAAAACCATGATCGGTAGGCGTAGCTTGTTCACTTGGTGTCGCAGATTCACTTAGAGCAGAGAAATAGTAACCACGCTCGTCCAGTACCCAAGCATGAGAACCTTTGCGCTTCCAACTCTGATCTTCTACAAACGGGGCAACCCATTCATCTTTAAGTGATGCAACACTCGGCCATTCACCATCTGAGTCCATGCGCAGGTCACGGATTTCTTCATGCGCTAAACGCAGCTCTGATAGCATCGCCAAGTTTTCTTGTTCAACATCAGTCACTAGAATTTGATGATCAAGCACTGCTTTAACGTGGGATTCAGCCTGATGAAATGGGATAGCGACAGTTGCAAAGCAAAGGATGAACACAATGATCAGTCCTACCCATTTGCCCTCTCTGCCGCCCGTATCAGCACGTACGCTTTGAATCATCATTCTTCACTGATCTCTACAACATCAACTTCAACTGGAAACTCATGACCTGAATCGAACACAAGGTAGAACTCAGTGTCAGGATGTGGGAATTCAACGATAGAACGTTTATCTGTCATCTCTTTTGCAATCAAGTTGTCTTCGTAATCGTACATCTCAACTGCGTAATCAATCGCTTTGCTGCCATCCGAATAACCCGCTTCACAAGCAACAGTCTTACCTTCAAACCAGCAGCTCATCAGTGGAAAGTGTGCTTGCGCAGGTAATGCAGCGAAACCAAGTCCCAATGCTAAGCAAGGAGTCATTAAAGCGTTAAGTTTTGTTTTTATTGTCATGGTTCGTACCCTAGCCACAGTGCAAATTCTCAGAAGTAAACTGAGCGATAAAGGGCTCAAATGAGCCCTTAAGTTTTTTTGATTCTTAATCAGGGATCTAGCCCCGATATCACAGACTATTGAAGCAGCGCTTCGAACGTTAGGTGAACGTTCGCGCTTGCTTTGTCTGCCAGTGGGTTGTCAATCAACTCACCTTTGTAGTTCGCTTTCATTACGTAACGACCTGCTACGTCTGGAGTAAACGTGATTTCACCGTTCTCATCACTCACCACATCAATCTGCTCTTGGTGGTTGCGGTAAAGCGTACCTTCACGAGTAATCTCCGCTTTCACGTCTTTCTGGATTTCACCGTTGTAGAAGAACTGGAATGTCACAGGTTCGCCTTCAACGATATCTGAAGGGTGTGTCACAGGCTTCATTTCTAGAAGCTTGCCTTCAATTTTGAACACTGAATCCGTTGGCTTACCTACCGTGATGTAGCTTTCTGCACGAGTGAAGCTGATCTGCGTTACCACGTCACGTGATTTTTCAGGCAGAACTGAGTCACGCTCAGCTTTGTTTGCTTTAATCCACTTCACCGTGTCACGGCGACCCGCTTTGTATTGCGTGTAGTAAGACGGCTGGTTGTTGATCGCCACTTTGTGTGTACCTTCTTCTTCAAAATAGAAGTCGAAGATTGAACGACGCTTGCCACGAATAACGAAGTTAGGACGCTCGCTGCGGCCATCTGGCATGATGACATGAGCATTTTCGCTGCCAGCAGGCTTATCAAAAACAAACGTACCGTGAGACGCAGTAACATCGAACGTTAGCCAATCACCACCTTCTTTAGATACAGTAAAGTGAGATGGCAAAATCCAACGTGGGTGAGCTTGTGCCGTTGTCGTTGCTGCTAGGCCGAATGCCATCACACCCGCTAGAGCAAGTGCTTTGATTTTTGTCTGTTTCATCATGTTCAATTCCATTATTTATAATTGTTAGCCGTGTCGCTCTATCTGAGCCTACGATGACCACTGTCTATTCTGTTCAGCTTGGTTTTAGTTCGTACTTACTAGTTACTGTTCGCACTTACTAGTTACTGTTCGCACTTACTATTTAGCGATGTAGTTCAGGGTGATTTCACCCGTCTCTTCCGTTGCTTTTAATTCGTAAGATATGTTTGAATCTGCGAGTGATACTTTTTGGCGAAGGTAATTACGGCCACCGTGTTCACGAACCACTTCGATATGAACCGTGTACTCGCCTTGTTCTAACGTTTCACCGCTGTCGCTCTTACCATCCCACACGAAACGGTACTGGCCAGCAGGACGTGTTGCAGACGTCACAGCATCAACCAGTTCACGATCGTAACGGCCAACCTTTCTCCACCAGCTGCGCAGATCCTTAAGCCATTCGTCTTTACCGACCCAAAGCTCGATGGTTTTCACTGACTTTCGTTCGCTATTCTCTACCCACACCGCCACATAAGGACGTGCATACATAGAGGTATCAATCTTTGGAAGCTCAAAGCTGACATCCAGTTTTGCCGTATCAGGAATCGCTTGTGCCATACCTAGGCTTGGCAAAAGAGATAAAGCAAGAAGCGCCTTGCTCCAGTTCATTTTTTTCATTTTTAACAACCTTTTAAATCCGTTTAACCTTAAGTTCGCTCTTCAATCCGATTCATCAATCGAATCAAGCGTTAAGGCACGGCGACAAAATAGATAACCAATGAGATTGCAGACCCAAACACCGTCCATTTGATGGAAGTATTAAGCGTCTTTTTCTTAGGTAACAGTAAGCACACGCCAGTAAGCACAAAGAAGATCATCAATAGCGCAGTGATATCGATAAACCATTTCCATACTTCACCGCTGTTACGACCTTTATGCAGATCGTTCAACAATGCGATAACGCCGTAATTAGTGGTTTCGACTTCTACAAACTCAGACGTAACGTCAACAAAAACGGAAGCGTTGTAGCCGGGTCCTTTGAAGTCCATAGATACCTCACCGATGAGCAACTCACCATCTTCAATCTCTGCATAGATGTCCAAACCAGAAGGAACGCCGGAGAGGTTGGCTTCTTCGAACAGAAACGTTTCAAAGGCTGTCTCGTCAGCTTTTAAACGTCCGTCTTGAACCGTAAATAAACTTGTAGGAAGCGTTAGCGTAGAGCGTTGGATATTGGGTTGGCTTGATTCAAATAACTCAGGTCGGTTCAGGGTGATACCGGTTACTGAGAAAAAAAGAACCACGAACAGAAGCGCCATAGAAATATAAACATGAAGTCGACGAGCCCATGACTGAACCGCCCTACTTTTTAACGACATACAAACCAATACCTATAAATTTTATGACGACAATTTAGTTGATAATCATTCGTATTGGCATTCAATTTACATTGTTTACGTTTGCCGAGTGGCGTAAGGAAATTTACATAACATTACATGGGAAGTAATCGAACTGTATGCATATTCTTGCTAACGTGTACTAAAGGGATTTGATTCGTTTTATTAGAGGTTATTGATAACAGGGTCAAAGCTCAAAAAAGCTCAATCTCAACATGCTTGATTGAGATGGGTTTAAGGTAACAGTCGTAGCTTTAAGGATAGAAAGTTGGGACTATTTGATCACTGGTTTGATGATAGCTAATGAAGCTTAAAAGGATTTGAAATGCGTATTTTTGTTTTGGCTTTTGCTGCGCTAGTGACGGCGTGCACCAGCCAAATAATCAGCACGGAAGAACATATTCAAGAATACATCGGTTCAGACATAACCGATGTACAAGAACGTTATCTCACCGAACGGTCACGCCCTATCAGTTTTTGGGCGTCTCGAAACTATGCTTGGATTGAAACCAAGAAACCGTTAGACAATGGTTATACAGTACACGCATTCAAAAACCCTTATCGTGACTGCACCATTAATTGGGTTGCTGATACCAGCGGCGTGATTCAAAGTGCTACGTCCAGCGGCACGATGTGCGAGCCTTAACTGCCGCATTGGAACGATAAAGTTCAAAAAGCTTTAACCGCCAAAATTAAAAAGGGTGTCATTTGAACCATCAAATGACACCCTTTTCTCTATATTACTTTCTCTTGTCTTCTATTGTGCTATTCGCAGTTAGACGTTGCCGTTATCACTCACTGTTCTTAGCTGAGTCAGATATTTAATCCAACCTTTTGCCTCAGAAGAAGGCTCAATGTTGTTCGCACGTTTCGCTTGAGCAAGAGCATTATCAAGATTCTTTAGCTTGTACCATGAACGTACTTTCGCTAAAGCAACATCAGCTTGCTTGTTCTTGTCTTTCACTTTATCCAAAACAACCAGAGCACGATCGTAGTAACCTTGTTGAACCAGTAACTGAGCCACATTCCAATGATATTGCGTGTCTTTTCTAGACGCTAACGTCCACACTTCAATAGCACTGTCCCACTCTTTCGCTAACTGCCAGTAGGTTGCTTGCTCAGCCAGAAGTTGAACATCGCTGTTCGCATCATCTAACTTACTAATTTCTTGTGCTGCGCGCTCTGGAATGCCACGTTTCGCGTAAAGCTGCGCTAACAAGCGGCGATCTGAGTTCTTCAGCTCAACACCTTGTAGATCAGCCAGTGCTAACGTGTTCAATGCATCACGATTACGATCTAACCTAAGTTGAATACCAACCAGTTGACGCCACCAGTTATCTTTCTCGGGTTGAAGTTCAATCAAGCTTTCCAGTGTAGGAATCGACTGTTTCCACTGCTTTAACTGAAGCTGTGCGCCCAGTTTTAGCGATAGAGGTGATAACTCTGGTTTTGAATTGAACTTGTCGTGATTACCGATGGCCACTAGGACTTTCGACCAGTTTTCGATTTGGTATTCCGCTTGTGCAATTCGCATCCAAAGCACGTCTTTCTTTTCTGCCTCTGGCGCTGTTTTTACTAACTCGTAGTAATGTGGAAGCGCGTTTTTGAACTGTTGATCGTTTAATAACAGATCCGCAAGCATACGCTTCGTTATCCAAGCTTGTTCATCCACCAGCAAATTGGTATCGACGGCGTATGTAAGCTGCTTAATCGCCTTATCGGTTTTGCCATCTTGCCAGTAAAAAACACCTAGCATACGAGCTACGTACGCTTTGTCGTAGCCCTTAGAAAGCTCTAAACCTGCTAGTACGTCAATGGCCTGTTTAACCTGTTCATCTTGAGCAAGCTTATGCGCCTTTTGAACACGAATAGCAGTATATTGGGTTAGCTCTTGTGCCTGTGTTGTAAGGGGCATTAACAACAAGCCCACTAATATCCATATATGTTTCATCATTTTGCCAACTTAAACTCTAGTTTCACGGTTTGACCAACCTGAGCTATCGCTTTTCCATCGACGACTTTCGGTTGATATTTCCATTTTTTAAGTGCTCTCATCGCTTCACGTTCAAACATACGACGTGGGTTTGCGTCAGTGACTTGAATGTCAATTGGGCGTCCCGTTTCGTCGATGGTAAAAGACATTATCACATGGCCTTCAGCTCCACGCTTCAGCGCTTTAGGTGGGTAACGAGGTTCTACTCGATACAGAGGCATTGCTTGTTGGTTTGACCCAAAATCAGAAAATGTCGGCGCGTTAATCGCTAGGCCGTCAATGGATGTATTCAAATCCAAAGAAGGTAATGAAGACATCGAATTCAGAGGCGTAACTTCAGCTTGTGACTGAGACGTTTGCGCTTCCGGTGGCGGCTCTGGCATTTCTGGTTTTTCAGGAACTGCACGTTGTCTTCTTTGGATTTCTTGTTCTTGTTCCACCATTACCATGTTGAAACTTAACGTTTCACTGTTGTCTGGTGAACGTTGGTGACCATTATCGACCATCCAAGCCATAAAAGAAAACAGAGCTAAGCCCAATGCACCCGCTAGCGGTAAAGCAAGAAATAGGCGAATCATTTATGAAGATCCTCCAAGATCATCGCTTATCAGCAGCAAGCGCAATGTTTTTAACACCTGCACCTTTCGCGGCATCCATCACTTTAACAACAGTACCGTTGTAAGCGTGTTCATCCGCTTGAATAACCAAAGAAGCATCAGGTTGTTCTAGCAACAAGTGCTCTAACGTCGCTTGGACACGTTCAACATCTACGACACGCTTGTCGATGAAAATGTCGTTTGCAGAAGTAATCGCAACAAAGATGCCTGCATCCTTTTGGCTTACTACGTTAGAAGCTTGTGGGCGATTGACTTCCACCCCTGACTCACGAACAAATGAACTGGTCACAATAAAGAAAATAAGCATGATAAAGACAATATCAAGCATCGAAGTAAGGTCTATTTGAGCCTCTTCGTTTTTAGAATGACGTCGACCGAGTCTCATCGTTGACTCCTTAAAGATTTTTCTAATTTCAATTCTAAGCGGTTACATACTTTCGCTAAGCGAGCGTGAACGAACATGCCCGCTAACGCTGCAACCATGCCTGCCATGGTTGGCAGTGTTGCTAACGAGATACCTGAAGCCATCAATTTAGGGTCACTGCTGCCTTGTGTCGCCATAACATCAAAAACAGAGATCATACCGGTTACAGTGCCTAGCAAGCCCAACATCGGGCAAATAGCGACTAACAGCTTAATAAAATTCAAGTTTTGGTTAAGCAAGATACTCGCTTGCCCTAACCAACCTTCACGAATGGCTTTGGCATGCCAAGAAGAGTGATCTTCTCTTTCATGCCATTTCGCTATCCAAGCTTGGCGTTGCTTAGGAAAGTAGAACGCAAGATAAAGCACACGTTCTACCACAAGCACCCAATACACTAGGACGACAGCCGCTAGCCACCACAGGACGAAACCGCCCTGCTCCATAAAGCTTGATAAAGACAGCAGCCAGTCACTCGTTAACCAACTCGCTGGTAATAGAGAACCCGACAAAATATCCATTACGCAGCAGTCCCAACTGGTGAAACAACAGCGTTTGATTCAACGGTCTTTTCAGCCTGCTCAGCAACAAGACCAATACCTTGCTTCTCAAGAATATTGCGAATGTTTTCTGCTTGAGTGCTAAGAATGTTGTGTGCCAGTAGAAGAGGCATTGCCGCAACCAGACCAAGTACCGTAGTTACAAGCGCCATCGAGATACCACCCGCCATAACTTTAGGGTCGCCATTACCAAACTGAGTGATCACTTGGAATGTTTCGATCATGCCGGTTACTGTACCTAAAAGGCCCAACATTGGTGCTAGTGCCGCCAATAGCTTAAGCATCGATAGACCTTTCTCTAGGTGAGTCTGCTCATCAACTACCGCTTCTAAAAGTCGCAACTCTAACGCTTCAACCGTTTGGTTTTGTTCCTTGTTGTACATCGCAAGAACACGACCTAGTGGGTTATCACCCGCTTGCTCAGGGTTCTTAAGTTGCGCGCGAATTTTCTGGCGTGCGATAGCAAGAGAGACACCACGAACTAATGCGATGATTAGACCAATAGCTAGTAGGCCAAGAATCACTTTACCAACCACACCACCCGCTTGTAGACGGTCAGTTAAACTTGGCGTAAGTGCTAATTGCTCTAGCATAAACCCGCGAGAAGGATCGACAACCACGTTAGATACTTCACCATTCGCTAACGAAGAAAGTGACGCTAACGTTGGACCATTTTGTGGTTGCTTAAGATAAGCGATCGCATCTTCACGCTGAGTGTTCCAGTTAACATAGCCTTGCTCTGTCACAAGACCAATCGAACCTAGTCGGTAAGCGTCAACCTTGTTTGTATTGCCTTCACCATTAATGAATGCAATTTGAGATTTGCTAAGCTCAGAACTCGCTTGGATCTGTTCAACCATGCTCATCCACAAACCGGTCAGCTGTGGCATTGAAGGCAGTGATTTAGCATCAATGATTTGATCAACAGTTGCAGTGTGTTCAGCACGATCAACACTATTCACGGTTGAGCTAAGCTCTGCGCCGAGTTCTTTTGCGTTTTGACGAACGACACCGAACAGCTCGCCTAAGCTACCGGTTTCTAAACGCAGCTTCTCTTCTAAGCGAGCAAGCTTGTTTTCGTTATCACTGAACGTTTGAGTCAGAACATCTGTCGCACCTTGGATAGACGTACGCTTCGCTTCAAGCTGAGCTTTGATCGCTTTCAGTTCTTGTTCTGTCTTTTTGAAATCAGCTTCACGCACTACGTTGTGAGAAGCTTGAGTTCGACTCTCTGATTTTGCTTTATTAACTAGCTGAGCCGTCGTATCTGATGCAGAGAAAGCTGAAAATGAAAGTGACGTAATGCAAAGCAATGCTGCTAATGGCTTTAAGTTCATTACTTAACCTCCGCAACAGTTAAAGAAACAGGTAAAGTAATTAGGCTTGGCGCCGCTTGTTGGCTTGCAATGTCGTAAGCTTTATCTAGCTCAGATTTCATTGAAGAATCTAGCTCTTGCCACTGATTTTGTGTTTGATTCCAAGACCAATATTGGCTGCCATTTAGGTTACGAGCCACCAAAGAGATACGACCTAGGTGCAACACGTCAGCTTCAATCGTTCTGTCGTTGCTCAATGCAACGCGGCCTTGGTAAGCACCGAGCTTGATGCCGTAGTCCATCTCGATTTGGTAAGCTTCCAGGATACGACGATACTTCTCAGCATCACTCACATCAGCACGAGTCATCATTGCTTGTAGCTTTTCTACTCTTTCTAGACGCTGTTCTTTCTTAATCGGCACGTCTTTCTCTACCAACTGTTCAAGACCATCGATCATTTGATACATCAATGGCACAACACCTTGGCGTGTGTATTTGATTTCTTCGATCTGCTCTTCAATGCTTTGAGCTTCTTGGTTTTGGCTCTCAACTAATGCAGCAAGGTGATCGTGATAGATTTCTAGGTTTTTAACTTCTTCTTGCAGACGCTCAATCTCAGCTTGCAGCATTAAAGTCGCTTGTGAGCTTTTATCAATAACCTTTTGGCTCGAAGCCGACGCGTTATTGGTCTTGTTTTGAATTGATTGAGCTTGATCCAAGCTGTTTGCCATAGAAGACGTTGCAACCAAACTGATGGCAAGCGCTAGGCTAGTTTTTAAAAGATTCATAATTGTAGTCATTTACTATAGAAGAAGGTCAAATACATTTTATTGATAAATACTATTATTGATAAGCACTCTCATTATCATTAAAAGTCACTCGCATTACTAGGGATATTTTACTGAATAGCAGAATCACGAAAGGAGAAAGCCGAAACTTTCCCCTTAGTATTTAGGCTAACAATAGTACCCTACTAACAAATTAGTATTTTACCTGTAAAGTCGCCATGTAGTTACGGCCTTCGCCGATTACTACGTCTTCAGCAAATTGGTGGTTTGAAGATGTTGAACCGCCACCCGCTAGGTATTCTTTATCAAATACGTTCTCGACTGTTAGACGCGCTACGAAATCAAGAGAATCGTCGTACTTAAGCGTGTATGCAGCACCCATATCTACACGTGCGTAGCCGTCTTTCTTGAATGTGTTCGCGCTATCGCCGTAACGAGAACCTTCGTAGATAAGACCCAGGTTCACATCAACTTCGTTTGTTGCTGCATAGGTAGACCAAACGCTTGCTGCAAACTCAGGTACGTCTACTGGACGGTTACCTTCATATGTTTCATGGTTCGTGATTTCAGCATCTAAGTACATTGCAGAACCAGACATTGAGAAGCGCTCTGAAATAAAGCCTTGTGCGGCTAGCTCAGCACCACGGTGAACTTGTTCGCCACCTTGTGTCTTCGTCCAATCGCCTGATGAAGTGTCTTCTACATCCATTGAAATGTTTTCTTGGGTAATATCGAATACCGCACCAGAAACGAATAGACGTTCGTCCATCAGTTCCCACTTAGTACCGACTTCGTAAGACACGCCCGTTGCTGCGTCAAGAAGTTCGCCATCGTTGGTGTAGTTGCGGCTTCCGCTAGACACAACACCTTGTGGTTCGAAACTTTCAGAGTAAGAAGCGTAGATACTACCGTTTGATGCTGGGTGGTAAATCAGGCCAAGCTTAGGCGCTACATTTTCTTCTGCTACGCCATCACTTACTTTACGGTCGAAACGAGCACCCGCAAGAACTTGCCATTCATCATTAATAGTAATCAAATCTTGGATGTAGAAGCCCCAAGTATCGTAAGTACTCATCTTACCTAGCGATGTTGGACCCACTGACGGCGCTGGTACTGTTGCATCTGGTACGTATTCAGCGCTGCTGAAGCGATCCATACCACGGTAATAGCTGTAGCCTAACCAGTTAGCACCGAATAATAGTTGGTGCTCTGTGCCCGCAAGATCAGCGGTTGTTGTTAGATCAACGTAAGCCGTTCTGAAACGCCATTTATCATGACGGTAGTTACCGCCTTGAGTCACGGTGCCCGTACCATCAGGATTCATATTTGAAAAGCTTGGGTAGCTTTCCATATCAATACGTTCGAAATCTTGGTAGTTGAAACCTGTTTTTAATGACCATGTATCAGTCAGGTTAGCAGCAATATCAAAACCAACGTTCTCAACATCATTCTCGATCTGTGACCACTGTGCATCCCAGATGTGCTTGTCGCTACCTACTCGGTTGCCGTCTAGTGTGTATAGTGCACCAGAATCTACGCTGCCTTCGTCGTTGGTCTTATCGTAGTGAACAGAAACCATTACGTCTTCAGTTACATCGTAATCAACGAATACACCACCAACAAAACGTTCTGTTTGTGGTTCAGTTCCGTCACCGTAAGTTCTCCAAGAGCCGTAGCTTTCTTTAGATAGAATCGCGCGACCACGTAGAGTTTCAGCGTCGTTCAAAGCGCCACTTACGTCTACCGTTGTACGAGAATGGTCATTAGAACCAATATCTTGGCTAACACTTACTTGCGTATCGTAAGTTGGTTTTTTGCTTACCATGTTGATCAAACCACCTGGTGCAGAAATACCGTAAAGAAGACCAGAAGGCCCTTTAAGTACTTCAACACGCTCTAGCAGTTCAATTGGTTGACGGTAGTGAGACCAATGTTGCTGGCCATTTTTAAGGAAGCCCGAAGAGCTTTCTACCGAGAAACCACGTAGAGAGAAACGTTCACGGTTACGACTTGTACCGCCAGCACTTACACTCGCGTCATTCTTAAGCACGTCACCAAGCGTTGTTGCACGCTGTTCATCGATGATTTGCTCATCGATTACTGAAACTTGTCCCGGAGTCTCTAATTGAGTCGCCTCCATGCGCATTGCTGTTGTGTTCGTGTCGGCTTTATAACCGTAGTCACGACCTTCAACAACCATATGCTCGTCTGTTTTTACTGTTTCTGCCAATACTGCTGGTGAAGCTAATACTGCGCCGATCACTAAAGCCAATGGGCTCTTTGAAAACATGTCCTTTACTCCGCTTTTATTCTTTTAGACGAACACTTTGTTATTTATTCGATGTGTTCGCTGAACCGTTGCCGGTACCACTGAATTATTTCGGGAGTGAATATAAGTGATAACCATTACCATTTGCATTAAATTTACATTCTTTGCATTCGTAAAGTTTTGTAAAGGCCTGTCGGTGAGTCATATTTGAGGAGTTCAACAAAACCATTCAATACAAATAGTTAAGGCTCATGGACGTAAATCGACTGGTTATCTTCACCGAATTTTTTGAAACAACGGTATTTGTTCAGTCAATTGAAGACGTGAAGATTGATAAGAAAATCATCTCTTCTTATTTACTACCTTTGAAACGACAAATTTATGTATAAAACCCTCGATGGATGTAAATTAATAGTGAATTATTTTGTTTTTATTTGTTTGATTTACACAATTATCAGTGATTTTGATCACATCTATAATTCCAAACTCATTTTTTGTTTTTCGAATTGATTATCCGACTGCTAATCTCCTGCTCACTTTGAAAAGGTATCAAAGTTATAAATAATAAGGAGTGTTCTAAATGAATACCAAGAAACCTATGTCTCTGACTGGTCGAGTAATCCTCGGTATGGTCGTAGGTATATTAACGGGATTCGCCATTCAATCCCTTTTTGCAGACAACGGATTTGTTAACAACTACATCGTTAACGGACTCTTTGAAGTGGGCGGACAAATCTTTGTCGCCAGTTTAAAAATGCTTGTTGTGCCTCTAGTCTTCGTTTCACTAGTGTGCGGTACAAGTTCTCTTAAAGACTTATCAACTCTTGGCCGTATGGGTGGCAAAACGCTTGCACTTTATATCGGTACTACTGCCGTTGCCATCACTCTAGCATTAACTATCGGTAACCTGTTCCAACCTGGAGCTGGTGCGGATCTTACTGCTGCGAGCTCTTTCAAATCAGCGGATGCCCCTTCTCTGGGCCAAGTAATCATCGACATGTTCCCAACCAACCCTATTCAGGCGATGGCTGAGGGCAAAACGTTACAAGTTATCGTATTTGCAGTGTTGTTTGGTATCGCAATCAGTGCAGCGGGCAAACCCGGTGAACGTATCGCTGCAGTTTTCTCTGATCTAAACGAAGTGATCATGAAGCTAGTTGCGCTACTAATGAACCTTGCTCCTTACGGCGTATTCTTCTTGATGGCGAAACTGTTCTCTGGCCTTGGCTTAGGTGCAATTTGGAACCTAGCAGAATACTTCTTAGTGCTTGCTGGTACTCTGCTGTTGCATGGCTTGGTGACTTACAGTGCGATGCTTAAAGGATTCACAGGTCTTAGTCCGATTACGTTCCTACGTAAGATGGAAGATGCAATCATGTTTGCATTCTCAACAGCATCTTCGAACGCAACAATTCCAGTAACTATGGAAACGGCTAAGAACCGTATGGGCGTAGACAACAAAGTCGCTTCTTTCACAGTACCACTAGGTGCAACTGTGAACATGGACGGCACTGCAATCATGCAAGGTGTTGCGACGGCGTTTATCGCGCAAGCGTACAACATCGACCTTTCAATGGGTGATTACCTAATGGTTATCCTAACGGCGACACTGGCGTCTGTTGGTACTGCAGGTGTCCCTGGTGTTGGTCTTGTTATGCTAGCGATGGTATTGAACCAAGTTGGCCTGCCGCTTGAAGGTATTGCTCTAATCATGGGTGTTGACCGCCTTCTTGATATGATTCGTACCGCTGTAAACATCACAGGTGATAGTGCCGTATCTATCATCGTTGCTAAGTCTGAAGGCGCTCTAGACGAGTCTCGCTTCAACGACCCAGCAGCAGGTGAGAAAGAAGAAGAAGTTAAGCTAGCTCGCCAACAGGCATAGTCTCGCTTATCTTATGCTCTTGTCTTCAAGCTCAGGCGTAATTAATGGCTACGCCTAGCCCATACCAAAGCGCATAAAGAAAAACGCCACTGCAGATGCAGTGGCGTTTTTATTGGGTATCGCTTAAGTCAGTACTACTGAGTTGGGACAGTTATCAATTTAAGGTAATTATCAATAGGGAAAGCTAATCACCGATTGGGAACATCAAGTTCACTCTCAGTCCACCACCTTCTCTATTCTCAGCGGTCACATGTCCATTCATCACACCCATCGCTTCTTTAACAATCGCAAGGCCTAGACCGTAACCGCCAGATTGTTTGTCTCTGGCTGATTCTATTCGTGTAAACGGGTCGAATATACCTGCAATCTTGTTATCAGGAATGCCATCACCGTCATCTTCTACAGATATGACACTGTAACGTTTATCTATGACCTGTTCACATGTCGTCACGACAACATGAGCGTTCTCACCCGCGTATTTAATGGCATTTCCGACCAAGTTGCCAATGACTCGAAGCAGTAACCTCTCATCCACGTTCACCATTGATGTCGGCGTCTCAAGGGAACCAATCAAAGTTTGATTCGGTTTTAAATCGTTTTGCATCTGCGCGATCAACATTGAACAATAGTGCTCAAGGTGCATTAAGCTTAACTTGGAGTCATAGCGAGAGGTTTCTAAACGGCTAAATTCAAGTATCTCACCCACCAGCTTGTTCATCTCTTCTGTTTCATTTTCCATTCGTTCTAGCAAACCAATGCTTTTATCATCAACCTTGCTGCGCAGCAGGTGTAGTGCGAGGTTTTGCCTTGCTAATGGTGTTCTTAACTCGTGTGAGACATCACGAATCAAACGACGTTGCTTTTCAGCCAGAGATTTAATCTCAAAGGTCATATGATCAAAATCATGTGCAAGCTCGTTGAATTCACGCGTGGTGGAGTTCAACTCCGACACCACACTGACCGTAAAGTCACCTTGAGCCAGTCTGCGGCTCGCTTCTCTCAATCGGTCCAACGGTTGCTGAAGGCTTTTGGCCATGATAATCGAGAACAGAGACAATACGACCAATGCAATCAATGCTTTAAGCATATAGGAATATGGCGCAAAAGATTTTGCGGGATGAAACTGGTGCGGTAGTTGGATAACCAGTGTTTTACCGTTATCCAGTGGTAGGCCGAAGATCGGCTTACTCACACGATCACTAAGTTGGTGATCTAACGTTCTTAAGTATTTGAGCTTAAACTCAAAATGTGGGTGCATGTGACGATGTGTGATCGGACGATTGTCTTTATCAATGACGAACAGATAATACTGCTGAGCATTACCCCAGTCCGCGAGTTCATCCATGTCCCCTTCTTCGATCAACACATTCGCTTGGTAAGCAAGGTCGAGCATTTCCGCTTTTACCGATTCTGGGACTTTAAGCAGCGCTTTCATCAAGGCTCTTTCAGCGACACCTTGCAGGATCAAAATACTCACCAAAATGACGGTCAGGTAACTGAACAGTTGGAAAGTGAGTCCGTCTTTACGCTTAGCAATAAAATCAGGGCAACGCAGCAGTTTTTTACTCATGCTCCGACCGACTCTAGGTAACTGTAACCTTTACCACGAACGGTTTTTATATGTTGTTTAGACAAACCTGCCTGAACGAGCTTTCTACGTATATTGCTGATATGCATATCTAAATTACGATCGAAGGGACACAATTCTTTCTTGAGTACATGGATTTGCAGATCAGATTTTGAGACGACAATACCGTCATTTTTGACCAAATAATCAAGCAAGTCTTTTTCAGTGCCAGTTAATGGCAAACGAGAGAGTTGTTCACACAAGCCGTGATTAGAGGAAGCTAAAGATTGTCTTTGGCGTTCAAAACCCACTCGGCGCAAGATCACCTTAATACGGGTTAAGAGTTCAGGAACATTGAAAGGTTTAGCGATGTACTGGTCGGCGCCTGCTTGGTAGCCATCGAGCATTGAGGCATCGTCGTTAAGCGCGGTTAGCATAAGAATGGGAGTAGCAAAACGCTGACAAATACGTCTTGCTACTTGAATGCCGCTTAGGTTCGGAAGCATTACATCGAGTAGAACCAAATCGACAGGGTGAGATTGAATAAACTTAAGCGCGGATTCACCGCAATGAACAGTATCAACGTGATACCCCTCATTTTCTAACACTTCACCCAGTAATTCACACAACTGAATATCATCATCAACAACTAAAACGCGAGACATTACACATACCGATAAATAAGAACTGTTTGCATTCTAATTATCGTTATTATTGATTTCAATTATAAAGTGCCCGATTTCCTCTATAGAAGAAAATCTTTTTCAATCGGTACAAATTTTGATGCAGAATCGATAAGATTTTGAGCAGTTAACCCGGGAACACCATACACTTCAACAGGCTTGCCAAAGCGCTCTTTGATTCGCTCTACAAGGATTTCGAAATCACCGTCTCCTGATACCAAAACAATCGTATCAACCGTCTCAGCAAGTTCTATCGCGTCTAACGCAATACCCACATCCCAATCGCCTTTTGCACTGCCATCTCGACGCTGAATAAACGGCTTTAACTTCACATTAAAGCCCACACCACGAAGGATATGATGAAATTGACGCTGCTTTGGATCTTGGCTTGAGATTGCGTAAGCATTAGCTGCAATAACGTTACGCCCTTCCGTGGCAACATACCAAAACTGGTTATAGTCGAAGTTAGAACGGTATTTGTCGCGCGTCGTGTAGTAAACGTTCTGAACGTCGACCAAAATTGCTATGTTTTCCATAAATTCATACCTTTAGATTTTCCGTATACCCTATTCTATTCAATTGTAAAATGCGAGTCGCTTTACTCAATAAAAATGAACCTGCCAGCTATCGTTAACGTAAATCTAATATCTTTAGCGTAAAGCTAAGTGTCTTTACGTAATCCTAACTATGCTTATTGTAAGTGGATTTGTTTTGAGCGTTTCTTAGGTGGTTCTGATCTTCACCTTCTTCTTTACGTAGCGTTCAAATCGTACTCAGGCTTAGAGTTTTTAAAGGGAGGTTGGCAATGCTGCACCGACAAACACACAATTCGATCGTAAGCATCGACACAACCAAAGCGATGCAAACTTTAAATCAACCATCAAACTCTGGTAGCTGGTTTAGTTTGCTTAAACTACTGACCATCAGCACGGTAATAATCATGAGCTTAACCATCAATTCAGTACTCGCCTACCCCGCTTATTCTCACTCAAAGCCTTTGCCACACCGCAGTGTGATTTATTTCGCTCCAAAGGAAGATTCAATCGTTAAAGAGTTTCTGAATGAAGTGTTGCTCAATAACTGTCAATTGGACGAACGAGATGTCGTCATTATGGTTATTGCTGAGAGTGGTTACACAGTCCCAACTTGGTTAGAAGAAGAGTTTAACTTAGAAGCAGTCACCAGTATTTACGAGATCCCGAAAGGATCACATACCGCTGTTTTGATTGGTAAAGACGGGAAAGAGAAGCACCGATGGAGTGGCAAAACAGATTGGAAACAGATCACCAATATCATTGACGAAATGCCGATGCGCCAACAAGAAATGCAGCGACAAGGCAGCCGCTGCAGTATTTGATTCTTGATGGACTCAGTAGTGGCTTAGAGAGCCAATTAGAAGGTCAAACGATCAAGCTTGTTTGTTAAACCAAGCAAGTTTTTCATGGAGCTGAGCCACGCTGCCTACAACAATCAGCGCTGGGCTCTTTGCGACGCTCGCAAGGTCAGCTAAATCACGTAACCCACCTCTAAACACCTTTTGTTCTTGGCGTGTACCGTTTTCGATGATCGCAACTGGCATGTCAGCTCGCATACCATTATCGCGTAGATTCTTCTGAATGTTCGGACTCTCTTTCAAGCCCATGTAAAACACGATGGTATGGTTGTGCTGAGCAAGAGATTGCCAGTCAATATCTTCGCCATCTTTCTTCAAGTGACCTGTAATAAACTGCACGCTTTGTGCATGATCACGGTGCGTCAACGGAATGCCCGCATAAGCCGTTGCTCCGGCAGCAGCTGTGATGCCCGGAATCACTTCAAATCTCACGTCATTCTCAGCTAGCGTTTCACACTCTTCACCACCACGACCAAAGATAAACGAGTCACCACCTTTTAGACGCACTACGTGTTTGTTCTCTTGAGCTTTGGTCACTAATAGTTGGTTGATCTGATCTTGCGGTACGCAGTGATGATCGAGCTTTTTGCCCACATACAACATTTCCGCTTCTGGATTAGCCATCGCCAAGATATCCTTTGATACCAAACGGTCATAAACCAACACGTCTGCTTGTTGAATCACTCGTGCCGCTTTTAACGTAAGTAAGTCTGGGTCGCCCGGACCTGCACCTACTAATGAAACAAATCCTGTGTTTCCTGTTTTAACATTCGATGGCGATACTTCTGACATGCTTTGCTCCGAAGGTTTGCTTGTTTTATCTCAAGCTTAAATCTATGTGATAAGTCACTGTATTCATGATGACTTATCCAAATCCTTAACCCTTAGACTATCAGGTGTTGATATAAATATTCAGTCTAAATACTAACGAAGATAGAAGTAATTATAACAAAACAGTCTATTGCGAGTAATTTGCGCAATGATATAAGGGCTTTCGAACTAAAAAAGCCCCAAACATGTTGTTGGGGCTCTTAATCTCATACTAAATTACGTTTCACCCTACTGAGGATTACTTAGCACCTAGAGAAGGCGCAGTTTTAGCATGAGTTAGGTATAGAGGAACACACGTCATTAATAGACCACCAACGATGTTACCTAGGATTGTTGGGATAAGGTTGAAGTTCAACCATGTCGCGATACCAAAATCAGCGCCAAGAATCATACCTAGTGGGAATAGGAACATGTTTACCACTGTGTGCTCAAATACGAGTGCGAAGAAGATGAAGATTGGGAACCACATCATTGCTACACGGCCAGATACTGTGCGTGCAGTCATGTTGCCAATCACACCTAGACATACCATAAGGTTACAGAAGATACCGCGTACGAAACACGTGATCCATCCGTCCATACCCATGTTTTCAAAACCTAGGCTACGACCTGTAGAAACAGCAATGAACTTTTGAGCAACAGCGTTTGGTTCTAAAGAGAAGTTACCCGTTAGTGATACTGCAACAAGGAAAGCAACAATCAAAGAACCGATAAGGTTACCAAGACCAACAATACCCCAACAACGTAGGATACGACCCCAAGTAATACCTGGGCGGTTGTCGAATTTCGCTAAAGGTGCAAGGCCGAATACGCCAGTTACTAGGTCATAACCCATTACACTTAGAATGACGAAGCCAACTGGGAACACAAGTGCGCCAACAAGGCCAATACCGGTTTGAACCATTGCTGTAATAGCAACAACAACCGCTAGAGAAAGGATGATACCAGCCATAGTGCTTCGAATCAGAAGATCGCGAGTACTTGTTTTCGTTTTCGCTTCACCCACATCAATCATCGTTTGAACGAATTCAGCTGGTTTGTAATCAGGAGACATAAGGTTGTCCTTAAAAAGTTTAAATTAAAAGTTAAAATTGGATAGGAAAAGGCTCTAGTTGCCGAGTTAAGGCAATATCGAGAACTAGAACCCTTGAACTATCAAATCTTACTCATCCAAAGATTAAGCAGAGATTTCTACAGCGCCTTTGGCAACACGAGCTTTGTACGCTTTCACGTTGAAGTTCTCGTCTTCCATGCACACACCTGTTGCTAGGTTAAAGCGTTGCTTCTTAAGTGGGCTTGCTACCCAAAGCTCTTCTTTGTGCTCAACAATCAAACCACGTGATAGCACGTTAGATTGGAAGTATGGGTCTGTGTTGCTAATCGCGAATACTTCTTCAGCCTCAGTTGGGCGGAAGATAGCCACTTGCTCACCACTAACCAACGCACAAACACCTGTACCTGGGATAATGTCTTCGATCTTACAAACTTTGGTAAATGCCATGATGTCGTCTCCCAATTAAACAGATTCTACGTGAATGATGTCGCCCTGATGCTTTGAAGTAATGGCTTCAGGGTGTTTCTCAGTGAATGTCGCAGGACGGTGTTGTTCACGACCATCTTCAACAAACACAACGTTATCATCGCGGTCATCAGCATTGATGAAGTGTGCAAAGCGCTTAAGTTGAGCTTCGTCGTTGATTGTATCTGTCCATTCACAAGCGAAGTTATCAACTAGGCCAGCAATGTCAGTTTCAAGTTGGTCATTGATACCAAGCTTGTTGTCTACAATCACTTCACGTAGGTAATCAACACCACCTTCTAGGTTGTCCATCCATACCGAAGTACGTTGTAGTGGCGCAGCCGTGCGGATGTAGAACATCATGAAACGGTCGATGTACTTGATTAGCGTTTCTCGGTCTAGGTCGCTTGCCAGTAAGTCTGCGTGACGAGGTTTCATACCACCGTTACCACATACATACATGTTCCAACCTGCGTCAGTCGCAATAATACCTAAATCTTTACCTTGAGCTTCAGCACACTCACGAGTACAGCCAGACACACCAAACTTCATCTTATGAGGAGTACGGATGCCTTTGTAACGGTTCTCGATCATCACGCCTAGGCCAACTGAATCTTGAACGCCGTAACGACACCAAGTAGAACCTACACATGTTTTCGCCATACGAAGTGCTTTTGCGTAAGCTTGACCCGTTTCGTAACCTGCAGCGATTAACTTCTTCCAGATTGCTGGTAAGTCATCTTTCTGAGCACCAAATAGGCCGATACGTTGTGCACCTGTGATCTTGGTGTACAAGTTGTATTCAGCAGCAACATCAGCAAGTACGCTTAGTGCTTGAGGTGTTACTTCACCACCCGCCATACGAGGGATTACAGAGTAAGTACCGTCTTTTTGCATGTTACCTAGGAAGTTGTCGTTGGTATCGTGCAGCTTCACTAATTCAGGCTTAAGGATGTGTTCACCCCAGCAAGAAGCAAGGATAGAACCTGCTAGAGGCTTACATACTTCACAGCCGTAGCCTTTACCATATTTCTCTAATAGCTCATCGAACGTTTTGATTTCTTCGATGCGAATTAGGTGGAAAAGCTCTTGGCGAGAGTATGCAAAGTGCTCACACACGTCGTTCTTCACTTCAACACCAGCTTTAGCAAGTTCAGCGTTTAGTACTGAAGTCACTAGTGGAATACAACCACCACAACCAGTACCTGCGCCTGTTACTGCTTTGATATCACCGATTGTGTGGTGACCTTCAGCAACCGCTTGAGCGATCTTGCCTTTAGTCACATCGAAACAAGAACAGATAACAGCAGACTCAGGAAGAGAATCCGCGCCAAGTGTTGGCTTTTCAGCACCAGCATGAGCAGGAAGAATCAATGCATCTGGGTGTTCTGGTAGGTCGATTTCGTTCAGCATAAGCTGTAGAAGATCACCGTAGTCAGAGGTGTCACCAACCATTACTGCACCAAGCAGCTTCTTGTTGTCTTCAGAAACGATTAGACGCTTGTAAACTTCTTGTTCTTCGTTTTGGTAAACGTAGCTCTTACAGCCAGGAGTACGACCGTTCGCATCGCCGATAGAGCCTACTTTCACGCCCAAAAGCTTAAGCTTCGCAGACATGTCAGCACCTTCAAATGTGCTTTCGTTACCAACAACGTGGTCAACCGCTACCGTTGCCATTTTGTAACCTGGAGCCACTAGGCCGTAGAACGTTTGGTTCCAAGACGCACACTCACCGATTGCGTAGATGTCTTTGTCTGTCGTTTGACAGTGATCATTAATCTCGATACCGCCACGTGGTGCAATACCCAGCCCCATTTGACGAGCAAGTTTGTCTTGTGGGCGAATACCAGCAGAGAATACGATGAAATCAGTTTCTAGCTCTGTACCGTCTGCAAAGCGCATTACGTTACGAGCTTCAGTGCCTTCAGGAGCAATCTCAAGCGTGTTCTTACTTGTATGTACGTTAACGCCCATACGTTCGATTTTTTGACGAAGTTGGTTACCACCCGCTTGGTCAAGCTGCTCAGCCATTAGCTTTGGAGCAAACTCAACAACGTGCGTGGTTACACCAAGAGCTTTTAGTGCGCCTGCAGCTTCAAGACCAAGCAAACCACCACCAACAACCACACCAGATTTAGAATTCTTAGCGGTTGCTTCGATAGCTTTCAAGTCTTCGATTGTGCGGTAAACGAAACAGTCTTTACCTTCGTTACCTTTGATTGGCGGAACGAATGGGTATGAACCTGTAGCAAGGATTAGCTTGTCGTATTGAATTTCACGACCAGTACTTGAGTAAACTGTTTTCTTTTCACGGTTAACGTTAATAGCACGCTCACCGATCAGCATGTTGATGCCGTGTTTCTCGTAGAAGCCTTCTTTAACTAAAGAAAGTTCGTCCGCAGTATGGTGTGAAAAGTAAGAAGAAAGGTGTACACGATCATAGGCTACGCGAGGCTCTTCACAGAAGACTGTGATGTCCATGTTAGCAACGTCTGTCTTCTCGACTAAATCTTCGATATAGCGATGGCCGACCATCCCGTTACCGATTACGACTAGCTTCATCTTGCTCATAAGAATTCCTGAAGGTTATATATTTCTTAACTGAGCGAATAATGAATTATGAAAGAAAATGAAAATATGATGTAAATCAATTACGAAATCGAACTACCCTAAAGGGGTAGGACAAAAGAGGTAGATCTGCTGATTTATCATACGAAGCAAACTAATAACCGTAGGTTTAATAAGGTTTAGCGGGGTTTTATATACACTTTCGTGCAGTAGATAAGATGTTGTAAAGTTTCACAATAGGTTAGCAGTAACACAAGTAAATGACAATCATTTTCATTTGTGGTCATAATAAGTGTAATAACTCATGAAAGCGTTACAGGATCATGAGCAACTATGTATAAATATGAAGAATTTAATGACGCAAAAGACAGTCGCCCTTTTCCATTCCCCACTCATTCCACTCACAAACGGCGCAATTGGTTAACAGATGCTGTTGGTTGTTTAGCAAATGATAGGTTTACATAAGGAAAAGACCGGCACAAAAGTGATCTGATATAGCTTGTTCCTAGTGGTGCTACTGATTAGAGAGCATACGTGGAAGTTTGAACATAGCATGAGGGTTTAGAATTTCAGATAGCAAAAAGGCCAGCATTTCTGCTGGCCTTTCAACTTTGAATAGTGGAGGCGCCTCCCGGAGTCGAACCGAGGTCCACGGATTTGCAATCCGCTGCATA